>NZ_JBHTVQ010000060.1:0-41327 GCF_042792855.1 Streptomyces sp. NPDC056600 | reverse complement strand
CCCCCTCACGGGGGCGGGCCCGGCTCGGCGTCGGACAGGGCCGCTGATCAGCCCATGAACTTCTTGAACTCGTCGGGGAGTTCGAAGTTCTGGGCGTCCTGCTGGGGCAGGCCGAAGGCGTTGCCGCCCTGCGCGGCGGCGGCCTCGCGGCGCTGCGCCTCCTCCAGCTCCTGCTGCTTGCGCTTCATCGGGTTGCCGGAGCGCTGCTTGCCCTTGGCCTTCTTCTGCTGCTTCTTCTGGCGGTTCGGGCCGCCGCCCATGCCCGGCATCCCCGGCATGCCGGGCATCCCGCCGCCCTGGGCCATCCGGGACATCATCTTGCGGGCCTCGAGGAACCGCTCGATCAGGTTCTTCACCGCGCTGACCTCGACGCCCGAGCCCTTGGCGATACGGGCGCGGCGGGAACCGTTGATGATCAGCGGGTCGTTGCGCTCGCCGGGGGTCATCGACTTGATGATCGCCGCGGTGCGGTCGACCTCGCGCTCGTCCAGGTTGTTGATCTGGTCCTTGATCTGGCCCATGCCGGGGAGCATGCCGAGCAGCTTGGAGATCGACCCCATCTTCCGGACCTGCTCCATCTGGGACAGGAAGTCGTCGAGGGTGAACTCCTGCCCCTTCTTGGAGGCCAGCTTGGAGGCCATCTTCTCGGCCTCGGCCTGGTCGAAGGTCTTCTCCGCCTGCTCGATCAGGGTGAGCAGGTCACCCATGTCGAGGATGCGGGAGGCCATCCGGTCCGGGTGGAAGGCGTCGAAGTCGTCGAGCTTCTCGCCGTTCGAGGCGAACATGATCGGCTTGCCGGTGATCGACGCGATCGACAGGGCCGCACCACCGCGGGCGTCGCCGTCGAGCTTGGAGAGGACCACGCCGTCGAAGCCGACGCCGTCGCGGAAGGCCTCGGCGGTGTTGACCGCGTCCTGACCGATCATCGCGTCGACGACGAACAGGATCTCGTCCGGGCTCACCGCGTCCCGGATGTCGGCGGCCTGCTGCATCATCTCGGCGTCGATGCCGAGGCGGCCGGCGGTGTCCACGATCACGATGTCGTGGACCCTGGTCCGCGCGAAGTCGATGGAGTCCTTGGCGACCTTCACCGGGTCGCCGACGCCGTTGCCCGGCTCCGGCGCGTACACCGCGACACCGGCGCGCTCGGCGACGACGCTCAGCTGGTTGACGGCGTTGGGGCGCTGGAGGTCGGCCGCGACGAGCAGCGGGGAGTGGCCCTGGTCCTTGAGCCACTTACCGAGCTTGCCCGCCAGGGTGGTCTTACCGGCACCCTGCAGACCGGCCAGCATGATCACCGTCGGCGCGGTCTTGGCGAAGCGCAGCCGGCGGGTCTCGCCGCCGAGGATGGTGACCAGCTCGTCGTTGACGATCTTGATGACCTGCTGGGCCGGGTTCAGCGCCTTCGAGACCTCGGAGCCGAGGGCACGCTCCTTGACGCTCTTGATGAAGGAGCGCACGACCGGCAGGGCGACGTCCGCCTCGAGGAGCGCGATACGGATCTCGCGCGCCGTGGCGTCGATGTCAGCCTCGGAGAGCCGGCCTTTCCCGCGGAGGTTTTTGAAAGTCGCGCTGAGGCGGTCGGAGAGGGTATCGAACACGGCGCTCGTCGGTCCTCGGTGTCGGGGGCGGATGAATGTGGTGTCCAGGGTATCCGCCCCGGGCCCCTCCCGGTCCCTGCCGGTGGCTTCCCGCCCGCGCGTGCACCGCGCGGGCGGTCGGGCCGACCGCGCGGGGGCATGGGCGTCAGGTGGTGCGGAGGGTGTGTTCGAGGTCGCGGGCGACCTTGGCGGCCTCGCCGTCGGGAAGGGGTTCGCCCTTGACGTCGGTGACGTAGAAGCTGTCGACCACGTTGGCCCCCAGCGTGCTGACGTGCGCGCTGCGGACCCTGACCCCCGCCGTCTCCAGGGCCCGGCCGATCCGGTGCAGCAGCCCCGGCGCGTCGTGCGCCCGGACCTCGATGACCGTGGCGTGCCGGGACGCCGCCGGGGCGACGGTGACCTGCGGAGGCGCCGCCGGCCCTCCGCGGCGGCGCGGGTAGGCGGCGTCGCGCTCGGCGAGGCGGGCCGCGATGTCGAGGGAGCCGTCCAGCGCGCGGACCAGGTCGGCGCGGAGCCTGGCGGCCTGCGGGAGGGAGCCGTACTCGGCGGCGACCCGCCAGTCGAGCAGCAGCACCGTCCCGTCGACGCCGTCCGGCAGGTCCAGCGGCCGCAGCTCGGCGGTGCGCACGGTCAGCCGGTGCAGGGCCAGCACCCCGGCGACGGCGGGCAGCACGCCGCCGCGCTCGGGCACCGCGATCCGCAGTTCCGCCCCGAGCGGCTCCGGCTGGTCCGCCGCCTGGTCCCCCTGGCCTGGCCGGTCCGGCGGTCCTGCCTCCTCCTCGTGCCCGCCCGCCCCGGTCTGGGCGCGCAGCGACAGCACGGGGCCCTGGGTGACGACCGCCTCCAGGGCGAGCCGTTCCTGTTCGGCGGTGGGCGCCGCGTGCTGGAGGCCCACGGGCGTCTCCCCTGACAGGACCGCCGAGACGCGGCCCGCCAGGTCGGCGACCAGCGAGGCCCGCCAGGACGACCAGGCGGCGGGTCCGGTGGCCAGCGCGTCCGCCTCGGTGAGCGCGTGCAGCAGCTCGAGCGTGCTCTGCGACCCGACGGCGTCGGCGACCAGCTGGATGGTGGCCGGGTCGTCGAGGTCGCGGCGGGTGGCGGTCTCGACGAGCAGCAGGTGGTGGCGGACCAGCGCGCCCAGCACGGCGACGTCCTGCCGGTCGAAGCCGATGCGCGTGGCGACGTCCTTGACGATGGTCTCGCCGGCCACCGAGTGGTCGCCCGGCCATCCCTTGCCGATGTCGTGGAGCAGCGCGGCGACCAGCAGCAGATCGGGGCGGCCGACCCGCCGGATGGTCCGGGAGGCGCGGACGGCGGTCTCGATCAGGTGACGGTCGACCGTCCAGACGTGGACGGCGTTGCGCTGGGGGCGGCAGCGGACCCTCTCCCAGTCGGGCAGCAGCCGGGTGATCAGCCCCTCGGCGTCCAGGGCGTCCCAGACGTCCACGGCGGGACGGCCGGAGCCGAGCAGGGTGACCAGCTGTTCCCGGGCCTCGGCGGGCCAGGGCACCGGCATCGACGCGGTATCGGCGGCCAGCCGCCGCACGGCGTGCAGCGAGAGCGGCAGCCCCGCCTCGGCGGCCGCGGCGGCGGCGCGCAACGGCAGGACGGGGTCGCGGTCGGGCCGTGCGGCGCGGGCCAGCACGACCTCGCCGTCCTGTTCCACCACGCCCTCGGCGAGCGGGGTGCGCTCCGGGGCCGGGCGGCCGCCGCCGAGCAGCGTGCGCAGCCGGGGCCTGGACGAACGGGCCCGCAGCACCCGGCCGACCTCGCGCCAGGTGACGTCGCCGGCGTAGGAGATGACGCGGGCGGCCTCGTACACCTGGCGCAGCAGGACGTCGGCGTCGAGCAGGCCGAGACGTTCGGCGACCTGGTCCTGCTCCTGGAGGGAGAGACGGTCGGTGGCCCGCCCGGTGGTGAGGTGGAGGGCGTCGCGGACGTCGAGGAGGGTGCGGCGGGCGGCGTCGAGGCCTTCGCGCGGGGCGTCGGCCAGCCAGGAAGCGGCGACGGCGCGCAGCGCGGTGGCGTCGCGGAGGCCGCCGTGGGCCTCCTTGAGGTCGGGTTCGAGGAGGAAGCGGAGTTCGCCGGCGCGGTCGGCGCGCTCGGCGCACAGGTCGCGCAGTTCGGGCAGGCGCCGGGCGGCCTGGTTGCGCCAGTCGGCGAGGACGGCGGTGCGCAGGCCGGTGGTGAGGGTCAGGTCGCCGGCCAGGTGGCGGGCGTCGAGCAGGCCGAGCTGGACCTTGAGGTCGTCGGCGGCGGTCTTCCGCGCCTCGGCGGTGGTGCGGACCGAGTGGTCCAGGGCGAGGCCCAGGTCCCAGACGGGGTACCAGAGCCGGTCGGCGACGGCGGCGACCGCGGCGGGGTCGGAGCCGTCGTGCAGGAGCAGCAGGTCGAGGTCGCTGCGCGGGGAGAGCTCCCCGCGGCCGTAGCCGCCGACGGCGACCAGGGCGGGCCCCCGGGCGCCGGGCGCGGCAGCGGCGAACAGTCCGGCCAGCCAGCGGTCGGTGAGTTCGGCCAGGGCCTTACGGCGCGACGGCCCGGACCGGGCCTCCTCCTGGAGGAGGCCCAGCCGGGCCGCCGCGTAGCCGCCGGGTCCCGAGTTATCGGTCTCTTCACGTGTGTCCGTGCTCGTCACCCGGCGACTCCTGTTCCTCTGGCTGGCTTACAGGGCGTCCGGCCCGCGTTCACCGGTGCGGACGCGGACGGCGGTCTCGACGGGGACCGCCCAGACCTTGCCGTCACCGATCTTGCCGGTGCGGGCGGCGCTGACCACGACCTCGATGAGCTGATCGGCGTCCGCGTCGTCCACCAGGACCTCTATGCGGATCTTGGGGACCAGGTCGACGGTGTACTCGGCGCCCCGGTAGACCTCGGTGTGGCCGCGCTGCCGGCCGTAGCCGCTGGCCTCGGTGACGGTCAGGCCGTGCACTCCGAAGGCATGGAGGGCTTCCTTGATCTCGTCGAGCTTGTGCGGCTTGACGACCGCGGTGATCAGCTTCATGCGTCAACCTTGTTGCTCTCGGCGCGGGCAGGGGCGGGGTTCTTGGCGGAGCCGCCGCCGACTCCGCTGAAGTCGTAGGCGGTCTCGGCGTGCTCGGCCTGGTCGATGCCGGAGATCTCCTGGTCCTCCTCGACCCGCATCCCGACGGTCTTGTGGATCAGCAGGGCGAGGACCGCGGAGGCCACCAGTGAGTAGGCGAGGACGCCGAAGACGCCGGCCGCCTGCTTCCACAGCTGGTCGAGGCCGCCGCCGTAGAGGAGGCCCGCGACGTCGGACTGGCCCTTGCCGGTGGCGAAGAAGCCGATCAGCAGCGAGCCGACGATACCGCCGACCAGGTGGACGCCGACCACGTCGAGCGAGTCGTCGTAGTTGAACCGGTACTTCAGGCCCACGGCCATGGCGCAGAGCAGACCGGCGATCACGCCGACCGCCATGGCGCCGAGCGGCGAGACGGCGCCGCCCGCCGGGGTGATGGCGACCAGACCGGCCACGGCGCCGGAGGCGGCGCCCAGGGTGGTGAACGCGCCGTGCCGGATCTTCTCGTAGACCAGCCAGGCCAGGACCGCCGCACCGGTGGCCACCTGGGTGTTGACGAACATCAGCGCGCCGACGCCGTCGCTGTTGCCGAGCCAGGAGCCGGCGTTGAAGCCGAACCAGCCGAACCACAGGAGGCCCGCGCCGAGCATGACCAGCGGCATGCTGTGCGGCCGCATCGGGTCCTTCTTGAAGCCGACCCGCTTGCCGATGACCAGGATGACGCCGAGCGCCGCGGCGCCCGCGTTGATGTGGACGGCGGTACCGCCCGCGAAGTCGATCACTCCGAGTTCGAACGCCCAGCCGCCGGTGCCCCAGACCCAGTGCGCGACCGGGAAGTAGACGACGCTGACCCAGAGCACCACGAACAGGGACCACGCGGCGAACTTGACCCGGTCCGCGAGGGCGCCGCTGATCAGGGCGGGGGTGATGACGGCGAACATGAGCTGGAAGACCGCGAAGACCAGGGTGGGGATGGTGTAGCCGCTCCACACCTCGCCCTTGTCGATGCCGCTGAACCCGAGGTAGCCGGAGTCCCAGCCGATGAGGCCGCCGCTGTCGGTGCCGAAGGCGAGGGAGAAGCCGTACAGCACCCACAGGACGGTGACGATCCCGAGGCTGATGAAGGACATCATCAGCATGTTGAGGGCGCTCTTGACCCGGACCATGCCTCCGTAGAAGAAGGCCAGACCCGGGGTCATGAGCATCACCAGGGCGGAACAGATGAGCATGAAGCCTGTGTCGGCTGACGAAATCTTGTCAGCCGCAAAGGTGATGGCTTGTGCCATCGGCGTCTCCTCGTCGTGGGTCGCGGCCCGTGCGGGCTACCTGGGCGGATGGGGAGGTGGTGGGCCTGACGTTCGCCCTGCCGTTGGCCACGAGATTGACGCAGTGCCGTTTCGGCCATGACCCCTCGTTGTTTCGCACCGGTGACGAAGACGCCGTGCGTGTTACGCGTCCATGAACTGGGGGACGGCGCGCAGAAGCCGGCCGCGGCGGCCTTCCGACGACCTGGCGGGGGGAGCCGAGTCGGGCGGTTCGGGAAGGCCGGCCGCGGCCGGGGTAGGGGGAGGCTGCTCCAGGAGCAGGTCAGACCGCTGCGGCGGCCTCGGGAAGCTCCTCGGAGAGCTGGCGGGTGATGTCCCGGACGGCGGGGAGTTCCTTGTAGTCGCGGGCGGCCGTGTCGGCGGTCTTGCGGATGCGGGTGTTGACCCGCTCGGAGCGGACCTTCTTGGCCACCCTCATGGCCTGGCCGAGCATCACCGTGCTCTGCTCCGGCTCGCTCTGCAGGAGGTGCACGCTGGCCATGCCGACCAGGTTCAGCGCGTAGGAACGCTGGTGGTCGGGGTCCTGGGCGAAGAGTTCGACGGCCTTCTTCATCAGGGGTTCCGCCATCGAGGCGTAGATCGGGCTGCGGCCCGCCACGTAGGCGAGGTCGCGGAAGGAGTGCGAGTTCTCGCCGTTCAGTTCGGCCTCGGTGAAGAAGCCGATCCAGTCGGGCTCCGGCTCGCCCCACTCCTTCACGTCGGCGTAGGTGTCCTCCGCCATCCGGACCGCCCGCTTGCACTTGCCGGGCTGGCCCATGTTCGCGTAGGCGCGGCCCTCCATCGCATACAGCATCGCCTGGGTGCGGGGGCCGGCGCAGTCGCGGCTGCCGTACTGGGCGAGGTGGATGAGTTCCAGCGCGTCGTCCGGCCGGCCGAGGTGGATCATCTGGCGGCTCATCGAGGACAGGATGTACGAGCCGAGCGGCTTGTCCCCGGCCTCCTTGGCCGCGTGCAGGGCCAGCACGAAGTACTTCTGCGCGGTCGGCTGCAGGCCCACGTCGTAGCTCATCCAGCCGGCCAGCTCGGCGAGCTCGGCCGCGAAGCCGAAGAGCCGGCGCGAGGTCGCCTCGGGGTGGCTCTCCTGGAGCAGGTCGGTGACCTCGTGGAGCTGGCCGACGACCGCCTTGCGGCGCAGTCCCCCACCGCACTGGGCGTCCCACTGACGGAACATCTCGACGGTGCTCGCCAGCTGGTCGAGCTCCGGCCCGGACAGGCCGCCGCGCCGGTGCGAGGAGTGGGCGGCCGGCTCCACGGGCGAGGCGGGCGAGGGCACCAGCCAGCGCTGCATCGGCTCGATCAGGGACGGCCCCGCGGCCAGCCCCAGGGAGGTGCCGAGGAAGCCCCGGCGGGCCAGCATCAGGTCGCTGCGGGAGAACTCGCCGAGCAGCGCGACCGTCTGCGGACCCGTCCAGGGAAGGTCGACACCGGCCACCGAGGGCGCCTGGTGCGCGGCGCGCAGGCCGAGGTCCTCGACGGCGACGACGCAGCCGAACCGCTCGGAGAACAGCTCGGAGAGGATCCTCGGAATGGGCTCGCGCGGGTTCTCGCCGTCCAGCCAGCGGCGGACCCGGGAGGTGTCGGTGGACACGTGGTTGGCTCCGAGCTGGCGGGCCCTGCGGTTCACCTGGCGGGCGAGCTCGCCCTTGGACCAGCCGCTGCGCACGAACCACGAGTTGAGCAGCTCGTTGGGGCGCTTCTCAGCGTTCGTCCCGCCTTCGTCGTTGCCGCTCACTGGAACGCCCCCATCCATCCCTGAGACCTGTCGGACCCTGCCCGGGCCCGGTCGTGCCTGCCAACAGCCCTATCAGAATGCCGCCGGACCGTCCTTCGATTCGGCGGATTCCCCGAGTCGCGGGGGCCTCCGCCGCCGCACCGTCCACGGGGGAGGATCCGCCGTCACTCTCCGTCACCGTAGCGCGGTCACAGGAGGTCCGGCGAGCCGTCGGAAAGGTGCTTCTGGCAAGTTCGATCGGGCATGTGCCACAAGCCTTGCACACTCAACGTAGCCTCACCGTCACCGCTTCAACCACGCTGGTTCGGGAAACGCCACCTTTCGCCACCCCTACGGGTGAACCTCAAGGCCGCGACCCGCGATTCACTTGACCCGCGCCGTCGGAAACCTGTCCGGGAAACCGGATCGGAGCCCGATGCGCGGAGGGGGCGCGAAAAGCCGGTCTCGCCACCCTGCGCACTTCCACGCGCGGTGCGAACCGGGCGAGCCGGGACGATACGGCGGGTAGTCGCAACGCAGCGTCACGACAGACCTCCGGCACGTAACCAGCCACGCGGCGGACCCGTTGGAGGGGGCATGGGCTTCACGATCGGCGGTATGCGGGATCTGCGTTCCGGCACGCGGTCCGGAGCGCGCGTCGGCGTGCGCCGGCGGGGCCGGGCCTCCGAGTGCACCGCGGTCGCCGAGTTCACCGGACTGTGGGGCTGGGACGTGGCGCCCGGGGCGCGCGCGGCAGCGCCCGGTGGCGACTGTTCGTGCGGGCGCGCGGGCTGTCCCGCGCCGGGGGCGCACCCGCTGGGGTTCGCTCCGGAGATTCCCGCCGGTTCCACCCTGGACGACGTGGCCGAGGCCTGGTCCGAGCATCCCGGCGCCGCGGTGATGCTGCCGGTGGGGCGGACCTTCGACGTGCTCGAGGTGCCGGAGGCCGCCGGGCGGCCGGCCGTGGTGCGGCTGGAGCGGATGGGCCTGCCGGTGGGGCCGGTGACGGTCACCCCCGAGGGGCGGGCCCAGTTCTTCGTCGCCGTCGGCGCGGCCGAGGAGCTGCCCTCGCTGCTGTACCGGATGGGCCTGGACGACGTCGGGCCGGCCGTGGTGCGGGCCCTCGGAGCCGGCGCCCACGTGACGGCCCCGCCCTCGGACCGCGGCGGCCGGGGCCCGGTGCGGTGGCTGCGCGAGCCGGGGCTCGACTCCCCCGCCGGGCTGCCCGCGGCGCGCCTCCTCCTCGGCACCCTCGCCTACGCCGCCCACCGCTCCCCCTGCCCCTGAGCCCTTCCCCGCGGCGGCGCCAATGCCTCCCGAGGCGGAAACGGCAGACGCCCGCCGGGCCGGTGGCCGGGGCGGGCGTCTGGCGATCCGCGCTGCGCGGGGTCGGGTCAGTCGCCGATCAGGGCGTCGACGAAGGCGCCCGGCTCGAAGGGCGCGAGGTCGTCGGCCCCCTCACCGAGGCCGATCAGCTTGACCGGCACGCCCAGCTGCCGCTGGACGGCGACCACGATGCCGCCCTTGGCCGTGCCGTCCAGCTTGGTCAGCACGATGCCGGTGATGTTCACGACCTCCGCGAACACCCGGGCCTGGACCAGGCCGTTCTGCCCGGTGGTGGCGTCCAGCACCAGCAGCACCTCGTCCAGCGGGGCCTGCTTCTCGACGACCCGCTTGACCTTGCCCAGCTCGTCCATCAGGCCGGTCTTGGTGTGCAGCCGGCCGGCGGTGTCGATCAGCACCACGTCGGCGCCGGTGACGATGCCCTCCTTGACGGAGTCGAAGGCGACCGAGGCCGGGTCGCCGCCCTCGGGGCCGCGCACCGTGTGGGCGCCGACCCGCTCGCCCCAGGTCTGCAGCTGGTCGGCGGCCGCCGCGCGGAAGGTGTCCGCGGCGCCCAGCACCACGCTCCTGCCGTCGGCGATCAGCACGCGGGCCAGCTTGCCGGTGGTGGTGGTCTTGCCGGTGCCGTTGACGCCGACGACCATGACCACGCCCGGGGTGCCCTCCTTCGCGTCCGTCTTCACGGAACGGTCGAACTCGGGGTTCAGCAGCTGGAGCAGCTCCTCGCGGAGCAGGGTGCGCAGCTCCTGCGGCGTGCGTGTGCCCAGCACCCGCACCCGCTCGCGCAGGCGCTCCACGAGCTCCTGGGTCGGCTGCACGCCGACGTCGGCGGTGAGGAGGGTGTCCTCGATCTCCTCCCAGGTGTCCTCGTCGAGGTGCTCGCGCGAGAGCAGGGTCAGCAGGCCCTTGCCCAGCGCGTTCTGCGAGCGCGACAGGCGGGCGCGCAGCCGGACCAGACGGCCGGCGGTGGGCTCGGGAACCTCGACCGCCGGGGCCGCGGGCTCCAGGGGGACCTCTTCGACCAGGGTGGCGCCGCTGGGCGATCCGGGGAGGTCGACCTCCTCGATCGTGCGGCGCCCTTCGTCCCGTGGGGTCTCCGCCTCCTCCCCGACCGTGGGCTCGGCCGGCGGGGCGGTGATGTCGGGAGCGGACGGGGGCGGGGGCGGCGGCTTCTTGCGCCGGGTGCCGACGACGAGGCCGGCGAGGGCGACGAGGGCCACCACCGCGATGACTACGGCAAGGATGACGGTGTCCATAACGGTCCCAGTATCGGCCATGGGGCGCACGCCGCCCGGGGCGCGCGCCGGGCTTCTTCCCGATGAGGCGGGCCCGGGGCCTCACGCGCCCCGGCCCACGGGGGACGGAACCGCCCGGATCGGGCGAACCGCCCGGCCGTCGCCGCGGCCTTTGCCGCCGCCGTCGTCGTCCTCACCGGCCCCGAAGGCGCCGTCAGCGCAGTCGCTGGCTGATCACCTTGGAGACGCCGTCGCCCTGCATGGACACGCCGTACAGCGCGTCGGCGACCTCCATGGTGCGCTTCTGGTGGGTGATCACGATCAGCTGGGAGGACTCCTGGAGCTCCTGCATGATCCGGATCAGCCGCTGCAGGTTGGTGTCGTCGAGCGCGGCCTCGACCTCGTCCATCACGTAGAACGGGCTCGGCCTCGCCTTGAAGATGGAGACCAGCAGCGCCACGGCGGTCAGCGAGCGCTCGCCGCCGGAGAGCAGGCTGAGCCGCTTGACCTTCTTGCCCGGCGGCCGGGCCTCGACCTCCACGCCGGTGGTCAGCATGTTGTCCGGGTCGGTGAGGATCAGCCGGCCCTCGCCGCCGGGGAAGAGCCGGCCGAAGACGCCCTCGAACTCGCGGGCGGTGTCCCGGTAGGCCTCGGTGAAGACCTGTTCGACCCGCTCGTCGACCTCCTTGATCACCTGGAGCAGGTCGGCGCGGGTCTTCTTCAGGTCCTCCAGCTGCTCGCTGAGGAACTGGTGGCGCTCCTCCAGCGCGGCGAACTCCTCCAGGGCGAGCGGGTTGACCTTGCCGAGCTGCTGGTAGGCCCGCTCGGCGGCCCGCAGCCGCTTCTCCTGCTCGGCGCGGACGAACGGCCGGGGCCGGTTGCGGGGGTGCTCGGGGTCCTCGGGCAGCTCCTCGCCCTCGGCGGGCGGGGACGGCGGGACGGGCTGGGCGGGACCGTACTCGGCGACCAGCGCCTCGGGCTCGACGCCCAGCTCCTCCAGCGCCTTGGTCTCCAGCTGCTCGATCCGCAGCCGCTTCTCGGCGCCGAGCACCTCGCCGCGGTGGACGGAGTCGGTGAGCTTGTCCAGCTCCCCCTTGAGGTCGCGTCCCGCCGTGCGGGCGGCGGCGAGCTCCCGTTCCTGACGCGTGCGGGCGGCGTCGGCGGCGGTGCGTTCCCGGTCGGCGCGTTCCAGCGACACCTCGACGTGGGCGAGCAGCTGCCGTGCGCCGGAGGCGACCGCCGAGGCGACGGCGGCCTCGTGGCGCAGCCGGGCCTTGCGGCGTTCGGCGCGGACCCGGGCCTCGCGTTCGGCGCGGGCGGCTCGGTCCAGCGAGTCGGCGCGGCCGGCCAGGGCCTTGACGCGCTCCTCGTGGGTGCGCAGCTGGAGCCGGGCCTCCATCTCGGTCTGCCGGGCGTTGGCGCCGTCGGCGGCGAGCCGGTCGCGGGCGGAGGTGTCGGGGTCCTCGTCGACCGGCATCTCCTCGGCGACGGCCAGCCGCTCGGCCAGTTCCTCGACGTCGGTGAGCGCCTTCTCCAGGGCCTCCTGGGCGCGGGCGGTGGCGGCGGCGGCACGCTCGGCCTCCCCGGCGGCGCCCCGGGCCTGGCCGGCCAGACGGCCGAGCTGCTGGGAGACGCCGGACTTCTCGCGGTCGGCGGCCCGGCGGCGTTCGCCCAGTTCCTCCACCAGGGCGGCGCACCCGGTCCGGGCTTCGGCGGCCAGCCGCTGGGTCCCGGCGAGCTCCCGGCAGCGCGCCTCCAGTTCCTCGAGCAGGGCGGCGGCCTCGTCGACGGAGGCCTGGACCTCCAGCAGGCTGGGCGCGGCGGCCGAGCCGCCGTGCGCGTAGTGGGCGCCGAGCAGGTCGCCCTCGGCGGTGACGGCGGTGAGTCCGGGGCGGGCGCGGACGAGGTCCTCGGCGTCGTCCAGGGTGTCCACCACCACGACGCCGCGCAGCAGCCGGCGGACGGCGGGCATCAGCTGGTCGGGGCCGCTCACCAGGTCGGCGGCGTGCGGCCACCGCTCGTGGCGCGGGGCCGGGTCCGGTTCCTCGGCGGCTCCGGTGAGCAGCAGGGCGGCGCGGCCGGCGTCCTGCTTGCGCAGCAGCCGCAGGGCCTCGGCGGCCGCGGCGGGCGAGTCGGCCGCCACGGCGTCGGCGGCGGCGCCGAAGGCCGCGGCGAGGGCTGCCTCGTGTCCGGGGGCGACGGTGAGGAGGCCGGCGGCGGGGCCGAGGACTCCGGTGAGGGTGTCCCGGGCGTCGAGGAGGGCGCCGGTGCCGTCCTTGCGGCGCAGGCCGAGGGCGAGGGCGTCGTGCCGGGCGCGGGTGGCGGCGCTCTCGCGTTCGGCGCGGGTGAGGGTCTCGCGGGCGGCGGTCAGCGCGGCGTCGGCCTCGGCGAGCGCGCCCTTCGCCTCGTCGTGCCGTGCGGCGAGTTCGGTGTCCTCGGCGTCGAGGCCGTCGACCTCGGCCTTCAGCTCCTCGTACTCCTCCTGGGCGGCGACGGCGCGGGCCCGGGCCTCGTCGCGTGAGGAGGTGAGGCGGTCGATCTCGGCCTGGGCGGCGGCGGCCCGGGAGCGGGCGGCGGCCACCTGGCCGCTGAGCCGGGCCAGGCCCTCGCGGCGGTCGGCGATGGCGCGGGCCACGTCCTTGAGGCGGCGTTCCTCGGCGGCGAGGGAGCGTTCCAGTTCCTCGCGGTGGGCGACGGTGTCCTCCAGGGCCCGCTCGGCTGCCTCCAGGGCCGCTTCGAGTTCGGCCTCCTGCTCGCGGATGCGGGCGGCCTCGCGCTCCATGTCCTCGGGGTCGCGGCCGCGGCGCTCCTCGACGGGGGCGACGGTGGCGCTCTTCACCCGGGCGTCGGCCAGCGAGACGGTGCCGCGGACGCGTTCGGCGAGCTGGGAGAGCTCGTACCAGGTCTGCTGGGCGCGCTGCAGGCGCGGTGTGAGGCGGCGGACCTCGTCCTCCAGGAGCGCCTCACGGCGCAGCGCCCTGCGCAGCTCCTCCTCGGTGGCCTCCTTGCGCTCCTTGAGCGCGGCCTCGTCGGCGACCTCGGCGCTCAGGGCCTCACGCAGCTTCATCAGGTCGTCAGCGAGCAGGCGCAGCCGGGCGTCGCGCAGGTCGGCCTGGATGACGGCGGCCCTGCGCGCCACCGCCGCCTGCCGACCCAGTGGTTTGAGCTGGCGGCGCAGTTCGTCGGTGAGGTCCTGGACGCGGGCCAGGTTGGCCTGCATGGCGTCCAGTTTGCGCAGCGCCTTCTCCTTGCGCTTGCGGTGCTTGAGGACGCCGGCCGCCTCCTCGATGAAGGCGCGGCGTCCCATCGGGTCCGCGTGCAGGACGGAGTCGAGCTGGCCCTGGCCGACGATGACGTGCATCTCGCGGCCGATGCCGGAGTCGGAGAGGAGTTCCTGGATGTCCAGGAGACGGCAGGTGTCGCCGTTGATCTGGTACTCGCTGCCGCCGTTGCGGAACATGATCCGCGTGATGGTGACCTCGGCGTACTCGATGGGCAGGGCGCCGTCGGAGTTGTCGATGGTCAACGAGACCTCGGCGCGCCCGAGGGGAGGGCGGCCGGTGGTCCCGGCGAAGATGACGTCCTCCATCTTGCCGCCGCGCAGCGACTTGGCGCTGTGCTCGCCCATGACCCAGGTCAGCGCGTCCACGACGTTGGACTTGCCGGAGCCGTTCGGGCCGACGACACAGGTGATGCCCGGCTCGAACCGGAGCGTGGTCGCGGATGCGAACGACTTGAAGCCGCGGAGGGTCAGGGCCTTGAGGTGCACGCCGGGGGACTTTACCGGCCGGTCCTCCCGCACTCCACGAGCCGGCGGCGCGATCCGGTTTTACGCCGCCCGGTTTCGCGCGGTGGGGCGGCGGGCAGATCAGAGCTACAGGATCGCGGCGGGGTGGGGCCGGCACGGTCCGGGGCAGGCCCCGGACACACGGCGGCAGCGGCGGGGAGGGCCGCGGGAAGCGGTGAAGGCGAAAGGGACGCCGAGGGCGTCCCTTGAGGCACCGGCGAGGTGCGGGCGCTGCGGCTGCCCGCCGACGAGCCGGATCAGGTGAGCGCGGGCTCCGCCTGGTGTGCGTCGATGCTCTCCATGCTTTCCAACATCCGGTCGCGAGAAGCGGCAGCCGCGAGAGCGTCCTTCTCCGCCTGGATCCGTACCAGCTCGGATTCCAGGTCCTGGACGCGCTGCTGCAGCCGTCGCATCTCGGCGAGGAGTCGCGGGTCGGAGCCGCCGACGTAACCGAGAAGCGCCTTTGCCATGATGGATGGTCCTCCACACTGAGTGACCGACCGAAGCGGTGGTGGGTCGTGAGGGAATCGCACCCTGATGCCCGACACTGCGGTATCAGACCGGTGACTTCATGCCGCTGTTTCCTCATGCCAAACAGCTAGGGTGCGCGGGGCTTTCAGAGTCTCACCAAAAAGTTTGACGGTCAACACGATCACGCCCCGTATCGACGGTGTCCCCGGGGCGCTCTGCGCTGACGACTTCGCGCGGCGTCTCCTTCGGGGCCCGGGGGGCGTGCGGATCATCCTGGCGTGCGCGGGCTGCCGTGACAACCCTTTCGCGGCGGTCACCTGGACTTTTCCGCTTCCGCGCCGCGTCCGCGGGCCTCCCGGACGGCGGCCGCGGCGCCGCCGGGGGCCTCGTTCAGCGGATCGCGAAGCCGGTGTAGCCGCCGCGGGGTGTGTCCCAGATCTCGGTCACGCCGTCCACGCGGCCCGGCGTGTCCTCCCCCATGAGCCACTCCAGCAACCGCTCGCATTCCGTGCGGGGGCCTTCGGCGACGACCTGCACCCGTCCGTCCTGGAGATTGAGAGCAAAACCACTCAGTCCGCCGAGCTCCAGCGCCTTCGCGCGTGTGAACCAGCGGAAACCCACCCGCTGTACCTTGCCGCGGACCCAGGCGACCAGACGTGCATCGTCGTTCATATGTGCACGCTAACCGAGCAAAAGTCTCACCGGACGCCCACACCCCCAGGAGCGATGCGGTAGCGTCCCCCCTCGACCGCAGCGAAACTCACCCGTACGAGTGATGCGAGTGAGGCGCGTGGACCGCAGCCCGAGAAAGGCCAGCAGAGGAATGGGACGCCACCGACGCTCCGCCGCCGGCCGCAAGGGCAGCGGCGGCACCCCTCGCGCCACCGGCGCCGCCCCGGACGCCGCCGGGCCCCAGCAGGGCCACGAGCAGCAGTACCGGACGACGCACGACTCCTACGGCTCCTACCCCCAGGGTTCCAACAGCCCCTACGGCTACGGCGGGCCCCAGGGGTACGACGGCGGCCACGACGGCTACGACGGCTACGACCAGCACCGTGGGCGCGTCGGCTCGGCGGGCGGGGACCCCTACGCGCGCAGCCACGCCTACCTGTTCGGCACGGAGGAGTCCGCGGTCCCGGCCGGCGCCCAGGACGCCCCGACGACCGCGCTGCCCGCGCAGCGCCCCGCCCCCTCGGGTCCCGCAGGCCCCGCAGGCCCCTCGGGCCACCGGTCGAAGGGGCGGCGGACCCGTCACCCCGTGCGCACCGGGCTGCTGGGCGTCTCCGCGGCGCTGGCGATCGGTGTGGTCGCGGCCGCCACGGGCATGGTGCCGGGCCTGGACACCTACCGGCTGGGCGGCGACGGCGCGATCCGTGCGTTCGACGGCCCGGACAACACCGAGACCCAGCAGGGCGGTGCGGGCGGCCGGGTCGACCCGGGCGCCTCCTCCGGCGGGGCCGGCACCGGTTCGGCGAAGCCCACGCCGACCGCGTCCCCCTCCGCCTCGAAGGAGAAGAAGGAGAAGGCCGAGCCCTCTCCTGAGCCCACCGCCGAGAAGACCACCGAACCCGAGAAGCCGGCGCCCACCACCAAGACGGCCGAGCCCCGCAAGCCGGCGTCCGGCGGCAGCGCGGACCTCTCGCAGGAGGACGCCGCCCGGGCGCGGGTCCTGCAACTGGTCAACCAGGAGCGGGCCTCCGCCGGCTGCAGCCCGGTCAAGGCCGACAGCGGGCTCACCGACCTGGCCGACGACTTCAGCCGGGCCATGGCCGAGCAGGACTTCTTCGACCACACCGACCCCAGCGGCGCCACGCCGTGGGACCGCGCGGCGGCGGCCGGCGTCGACAACCTGGGCGGCGAGAACATAGCCCGCGGCCAGGCGGACGCGGCGGCGGTGATGGACGCCTGGATGAACAGCGAGGGCCACCGGGCGAACATACTGAACTGCGACTTCAAGACCCTCGGGGTCGGCGTCCACTTCGCCTCCGGCGGCCCTTGGTGGACCCAGGACTTCGGCTACTGAGCCGACCGCCGGGGCTGCGGCACCGGCGCGCTGAACGGTGACGACGCCGGGCGTCGGGCTTACGAGCTCGACGCCCGGCGCCGTTTCGCTTCCCCCGGACTCCGGCCGGAGGCGGGATCTGCCGCCGGGTGAAGGCGTCAGTCGAGCCACACGAGCATGGCGTGGTCCGCCGCCGCGGCAGCCTCGAAGAACCGGGTCAGGCCGTCGTACCAGTGACGTCCCCACTCGAGCGCTCCGGGCTCGTGCCACCCGAGGGGGTACACGCCGGTCAGCGGATAGACCTCGGCCTCGGCCAGGTCGGCTGGATCCACGCCACTGACGAGTTGGTCGTACGTGGTGGCCCGCAGTTCCGCCGCCGCGTACCGCACGCGCTTCGCGGGCAGGTACCTCGGCGGTCCGTAACCCCAGTCCTCGTCCTCGGCGAACGGCTCCTCGCCGTGGACGGCGTCCACCGGGAAGTCGGCACGCTCCAGGAGGAAGCCCAGCAGGTTCCAGGTCTTGTAGGTACTGAAGTGACGTGCTTCGCCCGGCGCGGGTTCCGACTCCTCCTCGGCGTCCTGGACCTCCTCCGTGAGGTCGAACGCCCAGTCGGGGTCCTGTATCGCCCGGTCGAGCTCCGCAGCCGTGACGCGCAGGTACTCACCGATCATGCTCATGGCCAGAGAATCTATCCTTTGGCCCAGGGGGTGCCGTGAACGATCAGGACTGGTATGGCGACAGCGACCCCGAAGGCGTGGTGGAGCGGTCGGAGCGGGTGACGCGGGCGGGCTGGGCCGCGATCGCGGGGGTCTCCGGACTGGTCGGCGCCGTCACGGCCGCGGTGGTCGTCGTCCTCGGTGTCGTCCTGGTCGCGTTCTTCGGCGGGATGGTCTACGTCGTCATGACCGTCACGCGGTAGAGGCCGGTGCGACGGTCACCTCGACGCCGCGTCCGCGGAGGAACAGCGCCAGCACCTCCATCTCGACGAGCGTGCCGAGGAGCCCGTCGTCGGCGAGACGCGCGGCCTCCGCGCGTGCTTCGGCGAGGGACAGGTCCCGCGCGTCCCGGAGGGCCTGGAGCACCGGGACCAGGCTCGGCGCGTCTCCGGAGAGGCGGAGCAGCGCGGGTCCGTGGGCCAGCAGCAGGGCTTGTCGGATGTGCTCGGGCGCGACGGGACCGCTGTCCTCGTCGCACCACCCGTTCGGGCAGTCCGCGCATCGCCCCTCGGTGCCCCAGCGCATCCTGCCACCATGGAAGAACTGGCCCACGTCGATGTCCGTCACGCCTCCGCACTCCCCGCACCGGCCGGTGACCAGCACTCCTTGCGTGATCAACCGGCGTCCCCCCAACCGCGGAACCAGCCCTCCGCGTCCGCCGCGTCGGCGAAGTCGGCGAAGTCGGCGTTGGCGATGCTGAGGTTGGCGGACACCTCGGGATACCACCGGGCCGGGACCCGGAACGTGCGGCCGGGTTCGTCGTGGAGGTCGACGGCCAGCAGTGGGAACTCCGGGTCGGCCAGGGTGGTCGCGTCCGCGAGGAAGACGTAGGTCAGCCGGTCCTCCTCTTCGGCAGCGGCCTCCTCCTCGATCAGTGCCTGGAGCGGCACGTCGGTGAAGCGGGGATCGCTGACACAGGTGGCGTGCCCGTGGCCGTCAGCGGTGTCGAGCGCCTCGCGCACCGCCGCCCAGGCGGTGTCGTCGGCGAAGTCGGTGCGCAGGACCGTCGAGGCGAGGTCGTCCGGTGGTGGCAGGGGCATGCCTGTCATCCTGTCATCTGGGCGGTGAGCCGGGCGAGGGCATTCACGTCAGGGCCACGACAATGGTTCCCGGCCCGCCCGCCTCGCGGAAGGCGCGGGGTGTCACGCGGCGCGGGGCGGCCTCTGGCAGCGGGGGCAGAAGTAGCTGGACCTGTTCATCCACGGGTGGCGCCGCATCGGGGTGCCGCACCGGCGGCACGGCAGGCCCTCGCGCCCGTACGCGTCGAGCGAGCGGTCGAAGTACCCGGACTCGCCGTTCACGTTGACGTAGAGGCTGTCGAAGCTGGTTCCGCCCACGTCGAGGGCCTCGGTCATCACGTCACGCACGTGCCCGAGCAGGTCGGCCGTGCGGGGGCGGGTGAAACCGGCCGTGGGGCGTTCGTAGTGCACGCGGGCGCGCCACAGCGCCTCGTCGGCGTAGATGTTGCCGACGCCGCTGATCAGCGACTGGTCCAGCAGCGCCCGCTTGACGGTGGTGCGGCGCCGCCGCAGAGCCTGGTGGAACGCCTCGTCGTCGAAGAGCGGGTCCAGCGGGTCGCGCGCGATGTGCGCGATCACGTCGGGCAGTCCCTCGGCGTCGGTGGGGTGCAGCGAGAGCCCGCCGAAGGTGCGCTGGTCGACGAAGCGCAGCTCGGTGCCGAGGGCGTCGTCGAAGCGGACGCGGACGCGCAGGTGCTTCTCGTCCGGGGCGGTGTGCGGCTGGACCAGGAGCTGCCCGCTCATGCCGAGGTGGGCGAGGACGGCCTGGCCGGCGTCCTCCAGCGGGAGCCACATGTACTTGCCGCGGCGGCTCGGCACGCCGATCCGGTGACCGGTCAGCCTGCGGGCGAAGTCCTCCCCGCCCGCCAGGTGCCGGCGCACGGCACGCGGGTGCAGCACCTCGACGGCGTCGACGGTGCGGTGGGCGACCCAGCGTTCCAGGCCGCGCCGGACGACCTCGACCTCGGGCAGTTCGGGCATGGCGGCTCTCCGTCTTCCCCGTGGGAGTGGGCGAGGTGGGAGTGGGCGAGCGCCCGCCCCCGGTCGGTCGGGGACGGGCGCTCACGAACGTACGGCGACGGACCGGACCGGACCGGCCCGCGCCCAGGGGCACGGCCGGACCGGACGCGGATCAGGCGGACGCCTGCTCGGCGTCCGTCGTCCCGCCGTCGCGCGGTGCGGCGGCCTCTTCGGGGGCCTCCTGGGAGGCTCCGTCCGAGGCGTCGACGGAGGAGGCGGTCGCGGCGGCGGCCTCGGTGGCCTCCGCCTTGGCGCGCTCGTCCGCGGCGGCCCGGATGGCCCGCCAGGCGGACTCCGCGGCCTGCTGCTCCGCTTCCTTCTTGCTGCGGCCGGTGCCGGTGCCGTACGAGACGCCTCCGACGCGGGCGGCAGCGGTGAAGGTCTTCTCGTGGTCGGGCCCGGTCTCCGTGACCAGGTACTCGGGAACGCCGAGCCCCTCGGTCGCGGTGAGCTCCTGGAGACTGGTCTTCCAGTCCAGGCCGGCGCCCAGGTTCGAGGACTTCTCGATCAGTGGGTCGAAGAGGCGGTGCACCAGCTCCGCCGCCGCGTCCAGGCCCTGGTCGAGATAGACCGCGCCGATCACCGCTTCAAGGGTGTCGGCCAGGATGGATGCCTTGTCCCGGCCGCCCGTGCCCTCTTCACCGCGGCCCAGCCGGATGAAGGAACCGAGGTCGAGCCCACGGCTCACCTCGGCCAGCGCACGCGAGTTGACCACCGCGGCCCGGAGCTTGGCCAGCTGGCCCTCCGGGAGGTCGGGGTGGACCCGGTACAGCGTGTCCGTGACCACCAGACCGAGCACGGAGTCCCCGAGGAACTCCAGCCGCTCGTTGGTGGGCAGACCGCCGTTCTCGTACGCGTAGGAACGGTGGGTCAGTGCACGCACCAGAAGGGCGGACTCGAGCTTGTACCCGAGCCGCCCTTCCAGAAGCGTGTGGGACGAGGCCGTGTCCGCCTTCTTGGCGTTGGACATGGAGCCTCTCACCAGCCGCTCAGACCTCGAGGACCTGGCGCTTGTTGTACGTGCCGCAAGACGGGCACGCGA
This sequence comes from Streptomyces sp. NPDC056600, assembly GCF_042792855.1. Lineage (NCBI taxonomy): Bacteria > Bacillati > Actinomycetota > Actinomycetes > Kitasatosporales > Streptomycetaceae > Streptomyces > Streptomyces sp. NPDC056600. Next base: position 21,017 of record NZ_JBHTVQ010000060.1, on the reverse strand, counting down.
TGTGCTGCTGCTTGGGCTCGTGGCAGCGCTCGCACGACACCAGGGTGGGGACCGCAGCCTTCCACTGCGACCGGCGGTGACGCGTGTTGCTGCGCGACATCTTCCGCTTCGGAACAGCCACGGCTACTTCTCCTGCTTCTCGTCGGCGCGTGCTGACTGAGGCGCGCCGCCGCTCATCTCGTCCTTCTCGCCGGGTTCGAGTGAACCTGCGAGTCCCTGCAGTGCCGCCCAACGGATGTCGACGGCGTCATGGTGGTGGTCCGGGTCGTCCGCCAGCCGCACCCCGCACTCGGGGCACAGACCAGGGCAGTCTTCCTGGCACACCGGCTGCATCGGCAGTGCGAGTACCACCGCGTCACGCAGCACGGGCTCGAGGTCGAACATGCCGTCCTCGAGATACAGAGTGTCCTCGTCGTCCTCGGCGTCGTCGCCGGCGTCCGCCTTGGGGCGGCCCCGGTCGTCGGCGTCAGGGTACGAGAACATCTCCTGGAAGTCCGCCACGAGCTGACGCTCGAGCGGCTCCAGACACCTTACGCACTCCCCCTCGGCCTTCGCACGGGCGGTCCCCGTGACGAGGACGCCCTCCAGGACCGACTCCAGCCGGAGCTGGAGCTCCAGCGGCCTGCCCTCCGGCACACCGATGACGTCGGCGATGCCGAGGTCCCGGGGCGCGTCGACCGTCCTGGTCAGGCGCCGCAGCGCACCGGGCCGCCGCCCCAGCTCATGCGTGTCGAACACGAGAGGGTCACGGTGGTCGAGGCGGGCGTTCTGAGCCATTCCAGCCTTAGATCTGCGAGGTGAAGAGGGGGGAATCGCGCCCAGAGGGCACGACCGAAGAGCCAGGATACTGGACGTTTCGACCGGCACCCAACTGGCCCCCCTCGATCCTACGCTCCGTCGCGGACGGCTACTGAAATTCCTTCGCAGTACATCAAGCTTCGGTCGCTGGTGAAGCGAATCTGCCAGTGGTGACGTGCAGCGCAGCGGTGTCTTCCAGGTGGAGCCGGGCAACGCTTCACCCGGGCCGGTTCTGACTGCTTGGTGTACCACCTCACGTGACGGCGACCTCGAGCGGGGCTCACCAGGAGGTGGACGTGAGCGACCGCCCTCGATCTCGCCGTCGCCCACACACCGGTTCGCACGCGAGGTCCGCAGAGACCGCCCACACGACATCGCCCATGCACTTGAGGCGGGTGTCAGCGAACTACTTGCGCCGGAACACGATCACGAACACCAAACGAACGTGCGTCTCTCGCTTCAGTGACGGACAGTTCCGATCAACGACCTTTTGCGTACATTCAGCTACGTAGAGTGATGTCATGCAGCTCCGGTACGCCTTCCGTGTGTACCCGGACGCCGGTCAGCGGATCGCGTTGGCGAAGGCGTTCGGGTGTGCCCGCGTCGTCTACAACGACGCGGTGCGCGCCCGTGAGGATGCCCGCAGGGACGGCCTGCCGTTCCCGACGGCGGGTGAGCTGTCCGTCCGTCTGATCACCCGGGCGAAGAAGACTCCGGGGCGTGGGTGGCTGGGGGAGGTGTCGGCGGTGGTGCTGCAACAGTCCCTGCGCGACGCCGACACCGCGTTCCGGAACTTCTTCGCCTCCCTGACCGGTGCCCGCAAGGGCCCGAAACTGGGGCCGCCGCGGTTCAAGTCCCGCAAAGACACCCGGCAGTCGATTCGGTTCACCGCCAACGCCTGCTGGCGCATCGACAATGCGGGGCGCCTGTGTCTGCCGAAGATCGGCGCGGTGAAGGTGAAGTGGTCCCGCACCCTGCCCTCCACCCCGTCCTCGGTCACCGTGATCAAGGACAGCGCCGGCCGGTACTTCGCCTCGTTCGTCATCGACACCGATCCGGCCGCCGACGCCACACGCATGCCCGACACGGAGCAGACCGTCGGCATCGATCTGGGGCTGACGCACTTCGCGGTCCTGTCCACAGGGGAGAAGATCACCTCACCCCGCTTCCTGCGCCGCGCGGAGAAGAAACTCAAGAAGGCCCAGCGCGAGCTGTCCCGCAAGCAGAAGGGATCGAGGAATCGTGAGAAGGCCCGGCTGAAGGTCGCCCGCGCTCACGCCCAGGTCACGGACGCGCGCCGCGAGTTCCATCACCAGCTCTCCAGCCGGCTGATCTCCGAGAACCAAGGAATCGCCGTGGAGAGCCTGTCGGTGGCGGGGCTGGCGCGTACCCGGCTGGCGAAGAGCATGCACGATGCGGGCTGGTCACGGTTCGTCGCCATGCTCGAGTACAAGGCGAAGAGGTACGGACGCACCCTGGTGAAGATCGACCGGTTCGAGCCGAGCAGCCAGGTCTGCTCGGCGTGCGGGGTCAAGGACGGCCCCAAACCTCTCCACGTCCGGGAGTGGACGTGCGGCGCGTGCGGAGCGGTCCACGACCGCGACGAGAACGCCGCGAAGAACGTGAAGACGGCCGCCGGACTGGCGGTGACAGCCTCCGGAGCGCCGATAAGACCGGGACCCGTCCCGGCACAGCGCAGTGAAACAGGAAGCCACGGATTCCCTACCGGACCCCGTGCCGCGCAGCGGGACGGGGTCCGGTAGGGAAGGCCAGAATCCTCGGGCTTCAACCCGAGGAGCAAGTCACTGTCCGCGGCCCTGCTCGTAGGCCCGCAGCTGTTCGGGGGTGATCATGCCGGTGTCGAAGAAGCTGGTCTCGTCCAGCGCGCGGCCCTCCGGGGCGGGCGCCTGGTAGCCGTAGCCCTGGTCGTAGCCGTGCTGCGGCTGCTGCTGGGCCTGCTGCGGCTGCTGCTGGCCGTAGGCGGCGTACGGGTCCGCCTGCTGGTAGTCGTAGCCGTAGCCCTGCGAGTGCCCGCCCTGCTGGTCGTAGCCGTAGGAGGCCGCGGCCGGCTGGGGCTGCTGGTAGCCGTACGGGTCCTGGGCCGGCTGCTGCTCGTAGCCCTGCTGGTCGTACTGCGGCTGCTGCTGCTCGTAGGGCGACTGCTGGTCGTACTGCGGCTGGTGCCGCACCTGCTGCGGGAGCTGCGGCTGCGGCCGCTCGGCGCGCCGCTCCGGGGCCTGGGCGGCGTCCGCGAGGCCCGCCAGGAAGTCCTCGTCGCTCTCGTGGGCGAGCGGCATGCCGTCCTCGCCCAGCGGCAGGTCGGCCAGCGCGTCGGAGGCGATCCGGCCCTGCAGCTTGTCCCGGCCGCGGCCGACCGCCTCCAGCGTCTTGGCGAGCACCGCCTCGAAGGCGCCCAGCTTGAGGTCGACGTAGCTGTCGGCGTCGCGGCGCAGGGTCTCGGGGTCGTGGCTGCGCTCGGGGGCGTCCTCGTCCTCGTAGCCGTTCTCGTCCACACCGGGGCCGGTGCCGAGCAGCTTCTCACGGCCGCGGCCCACCGAGCCCAGGGTCTTGGTCAGGACGACCTCGAAGTTGGCGAGCTTGGAGTCGACGTAGTCGTCGGCCTCGGCACGGATCTCCTCGGCCTCGGCGCGCGCCTCGGTGAGGATGCGGTCGGCCTCCTGCTGGGCCTGGTGGTGGATCTCGGTGCCGGAGATGAGGGAGGCGCGCTCGGCGTGGGCGCCCTCGACGATCCGGTCGGCCTCCTCGCGGGCCTGCTGGACCATCGTCTCGCGGCCGCCGATCAGCTCCTGGGCCTGGGCCAGCGAGCCGGGCAGGGCGTCCCTGACCTCTTCCAGCAGGGAGAGGAGTTCGGCGCGGTTGACCACGCACGAGGCCGACATCGGCATCGACCTGGCACCTGACACCATGCCGACGATCTCGTCGAGCTTGTTCTGCACGTCCACCTGGACTCGCCACTCTCTACAGCTGGTTGGAGACGGACGGGACGACTGTACGGCGACCGCCGCCCGTCCGGCACGATGGGCGGGACGTCGCTGCGTCCCCGGCGCGTCGCCGCCGTGCGGATCAGTTCCCGCGCAGCCGCCCGGCCAGCGCCGCCAGGACGGTCGGCGGCACCAGGTGGGCGACGTCGCCGCCCCAGGCCGCGACCTCCTTGACGAGCGAGGAGGACAGGAAGCTGTATGTGGGGTTGGTGGGGACGAAGAGCGTCTCCACCCCGGAGAGGCCGTTGTTCATCTGGGCCATCTGCAGCTCGTAGTCGAAGTCGCTGACCGCGCGCAGTCCCTTGACGATGGCGGGGATGTCGCGCTGCTTGCAGAAGTCGACCAGCAGGCCGTGGTGGGACTCGACGATCACGTTGGGGCAGTCCGAGGTCACCTCCCGGATCAGCTCCATCCGCTCGTCGACGGTGAACAGGCCCGACTTGTTCTGGTTGATCATCACGGCCACGTAGACCTCGTCGTACAGACGGGAGGCCCGGGCGATGATGTCGAGGTGTCCGTTGGTGATGGGGTCGAACGACCCGGGACAAACGGCGCGGCGCACGTGGAATCCCTCGCTCTCCGGTCCGGTCATGGCGCGTCCTCGCTGGTGGAGGCGGCGTGACCGTACCAAAAGGTGCCTTCTCCGTAACGGCGGGACCTCAGCGGTTCGAAACCGTGCGGCCAGCGGAATTCGCCGCCTCTGGTGCTGCGCTCCACGGTGACGAGCGCCTCGTCGGCGAGCCAGCCTCCGGAGCGGAGTGTGAGGAGAATCTCCCGGAGATCGTCGTCGGTGACCGCGTACGGCGGGTCGAGGAAGACGAGGTCGTAGGGGGCGCCCGGCGGCGGTCCCTGGACCACCTGCTCGGCCTTGGCGTTGCGGACCTCGGCGCCGGGCAGGCCGAGCGAGCGGACGTTCTCCCGCACCGTGCGGGCGGCCCGGTTGTCGGCCTCCACCAGCAGGGCGTGCGCGGCGCCGCGGCTGAGCGCCTCCAGGCCGACCGCACCGGAACCGGCGTACAGGTCCAGGACGCGCTCGCCCTCCAGAGGGCCGCCGAGCAGCGCCTCCCAGGTGGACAGCAGGCCCTCACGCGCCCGCTCGGACGTGGGACGGGTGCCGTTGCCCGGGGGGACGGCCAGCCGGCGCCCTCCCGCGGTCCCGGCGATCACGCGGCTCATCTGCTGCTCAGGTCCTCTTCGCGGTCCGACGGTGGATATGACGATCGGTCCCCAGTCTCTCAGCCCTTCTCCAGGTACTGCTCGCGGTCCTCGTCGAGGAGTGCGTCGAGGGCGGCGCGCAGCCCCGGGTGGGCCGTGAGGCCGGGGTCCTCGGCGACGGTGGCGGCGGCCTCCTCACGGGCCTGGGCGATGACCTCCTCGTCCTCGATGACGGCGAGGACCCGCAGCGAGGAGCGGGCTCCGGACTGGGCCTGGCCGAGCACGTCGCCCTCGCGGCGCTGCTCCAGGTCGATCCGGGAGAGCTCGAAGCCGTCAAGGGTGGAGGCGACCGCGCCCAGCCGCTGCCGGGCGGGGCTCGCCTCGGGGGCGTCGGTGACCAGCAGGCACAGGCCGGGGGCGGAGCCGCGGCCGACCCGGCCGCGCAGCTGGTGCAGCTGGGAGACGCCGAAGCGGTCGGCGTCCATGATCACCATGGCGGTGGCGTTGGGGACGTTCACGCCGACCTCGATGACGGTGGTGGCGACCAGGACGTGCGTCTCGCCCGCGGCGAAGCGGCGCATCACAGCGTCCTTGTCGTCCGGGTGCATCCTGCCGTGCAGCACCTCCACCCGCAGTCCGGCGAGGGGGCCCTTCGCGAGCTGTTCGGCGACCTCCAGGACGGCCAGCGGCGGCCGCTTGTCGGCGGTCTCGGCCTCCTCCTTCTTCCTGCGGCTCTTCGGGTCGTCCTCCTCGTCGCCGATGCGCGGGCAGACCACGTAGGCCTGGTGGCCGTTCTCCACCTCCTCGCGGACCCGCTCCCAGGCGCGGGCCAGGAAGTGCGGCTTGTCGGCGGCGGGCACCACGTGGCTGGCGATCGGCGAACGTCCGGCGGGCAGCTGGTCCAGGACGGAGGTCTCCAGGTCGCCGAAGACCGTCATCGCCACCGTGCGGGGGATCGGGGTGGCCGTCATGACCAGCAGGTGGGGCGGCTGCTTGCCCTTGCCGCGCAGGGCGTCGCGCTGCTCCACGCCGAAGCGGTGCTGCTCGTCGACGACGACCAGGCCGAGGTCGTGGAACTGGACCTTGTCCTCGATCAGGGCGTGGGTGCCGATGACCAGGCCGGCCTCGCCGGTGGCCAGGTCGAGCAGGGCCTGGCGGCGGGCGGCGGCGCCCATGGAGCCGGTGAGCAGCACGACCTTGGTGGCGTGCTCGGCGCCGCCCAGCATGCCGCCCTGGGCGAGGTCGCCCATCATCTCGGTGACCGAGCGGTGGTGCTGCTGGGCGAGCACCTCGGTGGGCGCGAGCATCGCGGCCTGTCCTCCGGCGTCGACCACGGCGAGCATGGCCCGCAGCGCGACCAGTGTCTTGCCGGATCCGACCTCTCCCTGGAGGAGGCGGTGCATGGGGTGTTCGGTGGCGAGGTCGTCGAAGATCTCCTTCGAGACCTTCCGCTGGCCTTCGGTGAGGGTGAAGGGGAGGCGGTCGTCGAAGGCGGTGAGGATGCCGTCCGGGGTGGGCCTGCGGGGTACGGCGGGCAGCTGGGCGTCGGCGTGGCGGCGGCGGGCGAGGGCGACCTGGAGGACGAAGGCCTCGTCCCACTTGAGGCGGGAGCGGGCGTCCTCCACGTCGGCCGGGGTCTGCGGCCGGTGAATCTTGAGCAGGGCCTCGGGCAGGGGGACCAGGCCGCGGCCCTCGCGGAGGGTGTCCGGGAGCGGGTCGACGGCCTCCTGGGCGCTGGGCAGCACCGTCTGGACGGCCTTGGCGAGCTTCCAGGACTCCAGCTTGGCGGTGGCGGGGTAGATCGGGATGAGCGCCCCGGCCCAGCTGTCGACCGTCTCGGCGGCGTCCTCGCCGCGCAGCAATTCGTATGCCGGATGCGCCAGTTGAAGCCGGCGGTTGAACATGGAGACCTTGCCGGCGAACAGCGCGCGGGTGCCGGGGAGCAGGTCCTTGTGCGGCTTGTGGACGCCGTTGCCGAAGAACACCAGCTGGAGGCGGCCGCTGCCGTCGGTGATGGTGACCTCCAGGCGCTGCCCCTTGCCGCGGGGGGCCCGGCTGGAGGCGAAGGTGTGCAGCCGCGCGTCGGCGACCTGGGCGACCACGGTGACGTGCTCGTCCATGGGGAGTTCGGCGAGCCTGGTGAGGCGGCCGCGCTCCTCGTACCGGCGCGGGTAGTGGTGCAGCAGGTCGCCGACCGTGTGCAGGCCGAGGTTCTCGGCCATCACCTTCGCGGTGGCGGGGCCGAGCACCTTCTTCAGGGGTTCTTCCAGTGCGGGCACGCCCCCCATTCCACACCACGGGTGCGACAGCCCTGCGGAATGGCTGTGGAAACTCCTGGTCAGGTGTGTTCTTCAGCTTCTAGGATGGCGCGTCCGGCCACCACTGACCCGCGGTCCACCGCCCCATACGGTGCCGCCCGACCCCGCGCCGACCCCTTGCCTCCCCCACCGGCGCCGTGACGATGGACTCCCAGACCTCGAAGCCGTCCCAGCCCGCACCCACCGCCCCGCACTCCTTCCAGGTCGACCTGCGCGGTCTGGTGGACCTGCTCTCCCACCACCTGTACTCCAGCCCGAAGGTCTATCTGCGCGAGCTGCTGCAGAACGCGGTGGACGCCGTCACCGCGCGGCGCGCGGAGGATCCGGACGCCCCGGCCCGCGTGCGGCTGCACGCCCGGGGCGGGACCCTGCGGGTGGAGGACACCGGCGTCGGCCTCACCGAGGAGGACGTCCACAACCTGCTGGCGACCATCGGCCGCAGCTCCAAGCGGGGCGACGCCGCCTCGCTGGAGTCGGCGCGCTCGGGGTTCCTCGGGCAGTTCGGCATCGGTCTGCTGGCCTGCTTCCTGGTCGCCGAGGAGATCCGGGTGGTCAGCCGCAGCTCCCGGACGCCCGGGGCGCCGCCGGTGGAGTGGCTGGCCACCGACGACGGCTCGTACACGGTGCGCACGCTGCCCGACGACGCCCGCGCCGAGCCCGGCACCACGGTGCACCTGCGGGCGCGGGCCGGGGCGGCGCAGTGGCTGGAGGAGGAGCGGGTGCTGAAACTGGCCCGCGACTTCGGCTCGCTGCTGCCGTACGACGTGCGGGTGAACGACGAAGCGGTCACCGACCTGCCGGCGCCCTGGGACCGGTCGTACCAGAGCCCGGCGACCCGGCGGGTGGCGCTGGCGCGGCACTGCCGCGACCTGTTCGGCTTCACCCCGCTGGACTCGATCGACCTGGACGTGCCGGTGGCCGGGGTGCGCGGTGTGGCGTACGTGCTGCCGGCCGCGGTCAGCCCGGCGCAGCGGGCCGGTCACCGCGTGCACCTCAAGGGCATGCTGCTGACCGACCGGGCCGACGAACTGCTGCCCGACTGGGCGTTCTTCGTGCGGTGCGTGCTGGACACGGACACCCTGCGGCCCACGGCCTCGCGGGAGTCGCTGTACGAGGACGAGACGCTGGCGGCGGTGCGGGAGGCGCTGGGCGAGCGGATCCGGTCGTGGCTGACGGGGCTGGCGGCGGGCGACCCGGACCGGCTGACGGCGTTCCTGGCCGTGCACCACCTGGGCGTGAAGGCGCTGGCCCGGCACGACTCCGAGATGCTGCGGGTGATGCTGCCCTGGCTGCCGTTCGAGACCACGGACGGGCAGCTGTCGCTGGAGGAGTTCGCCCAGCGGCACAAGATCGTGCACTACACGCGGACCGTGGAGGAGTACCGGCAGGTCTCCGCGATCGCCTCGGCGCAGGGCGTCGGCGTGGTCAACGGCGGTTACACCTACGACACCGAGCTGGTGGAGGCGCTGCCGTCGGTGCGGCCGGGGTCGGTGGTCGCCGAGCTGGACGCGGACGTGGTGACGGCCCACCTGGACTCGGTCGACCCGTCGGTGGAGCTGGCGCTGCAGCCGTTCCTGGCGGCGGCGCGGACCCGGCTGGACGCCCTGGGCTGTGACGTGGTGCTGCGGGCCTTCCACCCGATGACGGTGCCCGCGCTGCACCTGGACGACCGCTCCGCCCGCCACGAGCAGGCGCGGGCGGAGGCCGAGGAGCAGGCCGACGACCTGTGGTCGGGCATCCTCGGCTCTCTGCGGGGCGGCGCGCCGCGCGCCCGCCTGGTGCTCAACCATCTCAACCCGCTGATCCGGCGCCTGGGTTCGCTGACGGACCCGGAGCTGGTCGGCACGGCGACGGAGTCCTTGTACGGTCAGGCGCTGCTCATGGCGCAGCGGCCGCTGCGGCCCGCGGACACCGCGCTGCTCAACCGTGCGTTCCTCGGCCTGCTGGAGTGGGCCACGCACGGCGACGCCACGCCCGGCGACAACGAGGAGGACGTCCGTTGAGTTCCGTCACCGGCCTGGACGAGCTGCGCCGTGCGATCGCGGAGAACGGCGAGCGGCCCGAGGGCCCGGCGCGCAACGCGCGGGCCGAGCAACTGCTGGCGGACGCCGAGTCCTTGGGCGTACCACTGGCCGTGATCGAGGCGCTGGGCCACCAGCTGACCGTCTACAACTACAGCTCGGAGAAGGACAAGGCGTTCGTGCCGTTCGCCCGGCTGCTGCGGATGTGGGACGAGCGGCCGGAGGACTTCGACGCCTACGAGACGCACTCGCTGTTCTGGCGCTTCAAGTGGATGTCGACGGGGATGCTGGGGCAGCCGCACATCCCGCTGGACGCCATGGAGAACTGGCTGGAGGAGATGGAGCGCCGCTACCGGCTGGCGGGCCACTCCGAGCGGGCCGTGCGGTCCTGCGAGTTCCACGTCGCCAGTCACGTCGGCGACCTGGAGCGGGCGGAGCGCGCCTACCGGGCGTGGATGGCAGCGGACCGGGACCGGATGGCCGACTGCTACGCCTGCGAGCTGCAAGGGCAGGGCTGGTGGCAGGTGACGGGCGGCCACGACGCGGAGGCGCTGGAGGTGTGGGGTCCGGTCCTGGAGGGCCGCTTCACCTGCGCCCACGAGCCGCACAACGTGCTGGCGTCCTCGCTGCTGCCGCTGCTGCGGCTGGGCCGGCTCGACGAGGCGAAGGCGAACCACCTGCGCGGTTTCCGCCTGGTGCGGGCGACGGAGAGCATGCGGTCCTCCTACGCCGAGCACGTGGAGTTCTGCGCGCTGACCGGCAACGAGGCGCGGGCGCTGGAGCTGCTGGCGCAGCGGCCGGCGTACTTCACCGACGACGGGCACCCGTCGAGCAAGAAGGACTACCTGGCGGTGACCGCGCTGCTCATGGACCGGCTGGTGGCGCTGGGCATGGGCGCGAGGCAGGTGCCGGGGCCGGCCGGCCGTGACTGGACGGCCGCCGAGCTCGCCGCGCACGCGCGGGAGGAGGCGCTGTCGCTGGCGGAGGCCTTCGACCGGCGCAACGGCACCTCCTACGTGAGCGACCGGGTGCGGGAGCGGATGGCGCGCGAGCCGCTGGTGGAGCGTCTGCCGCTGGGTGTGCGGGTCTCCGTCGCCACGGTGGCGCCGCGGCCGGCCGCCCCGGCGGGGGCGGCCGCGTCCGGGTCGTCCCCGCAGGAGCGGCTCGGGCTGGCGGAGCTGCTCGCCGAGGCGCGGCGGCGGTCGGAGGCGCTGATGCCGAGCGCGGTGGAGGCGTGGGAGGCGGTGGAACGGGCCGCCGCGGGCACGGTTGGCGCCGCGGGCACGGGTGTGACCGGTACGGCGGGCGTGGCAGGCGCGGGCGTGACCGGCGCCGCCGGTGCGGGAGCCGCGGGCGCGGGCGTGAGCGCCACCGCGGGGGTGACCGGTGCCGCGGGCTCCGCGGACGACGTGGTGCTCACCGCGCGGGACCGCGCGGAGATCGCCGAGCACCGGGCGATGGCTCTGGGCCCCGACGGTCTGGACCTGTTCGCCACCGCCGCCACGCTGTACGCCGAGGCGGGCGACCTGGGCGAGGCGCTGGCCGCGCGGGCCCGCGGGGTGTACGCGCGGACGCTGTCCGGCAAGCTCGACGGGGTGCTGGAGGACGTCACCGCGCCGTACCGGCAGTGCCTGGCGCTGTTCGCGGCCGGGGACACCGGGGTGCGGCAGACCGCCTCCGTGCTGATGGCCAGGGCGCGGGTGCTGCTGCGGCTCGCCCAGGGCGCGGACGGGCAGGAGCCCGACCCCGCGGCGGAGGCCGAGGCCGTGGAGGGAACCCGGGAGGCGGCCCGCGAGGTGCTGGCCTTCGTCGCGGAGCACGCCCCGGGCACCGAGGACCCGCACCTGGTCTCCCGGACCGCCGAGGCGCACGCGATGCTCGGCGACCTGGCCGGGTCCGCCGAGGAGGCGGTGCCCGAACTGACGGTGGCGGTGCGGCAGTTCCTGGACGCCGGGCTGCCCTGGTACACGGTGGAGTACGAGTCGCGGCTGGCCGCGATCGCCCACCACCTGGACGACCCGGAGACGGCGGCGCTGCACCTGCGGGCCGCGCTGGAGCACGGCGGGGACGCGCTGCCGCCGGCCGGGCACGCCCATCTCCACCTGCAGCTGGGCGAGGTGCTGACCGAGTGCGCGGACGGCGGCGCGGCGGTGGCCGAGGCCGCCGACCACGCGCTGGAGGCCGCGCACTGGGCCGACGAGTCCGGTCAGGGCGCCACGCTGGGCGCCTACGCGCGGCACCGTCTCGGCGGCCTGCTGCACCGGCAGCGGCGCTGGGCGGAGGCGGCGGAGGTCATGGAGTCCACGCTGCCCGACCTGTCGCCCGAGACGCACGGCGACGGCGTGGTGGTGCAGACCCTGTGGTGGCTGGGCGACTGCCTGGCCGCCCTCGGCGACCACCGGGACGCCGCCGAGCGCCGGCTTCAGGCGGCCGAGCTGGCGGCGCACTGGCCGGAGCAGCAGGACCACGCGACGCTGGCGCACCTCGCGGCGGAGTCGCTGTCGCGGGCCGAGCTGCCGTCCGAGGCGGACGCCGCGTACGCGCGGGCCGGGGAGCTCTGGCGTGAGCTGGGCGACCTGCCGGGGCAGGTCCGGGCGCTGCGGGCACGGGCCTGGCTGGCGGCCGAGGACGACGTTCCCGCCGCCCGAGCGCTGATGGAGCAGGCGCTGGGGGCGTGCCGGGAGGCGGCCGCCGCCGCCGAGGAGGACGCCGAGCTGCTGCCCGCGGCGGCGGAACTCGCGGGCACGCACCATCAGTTCGGCGGGCTGCTCGCCGACCACGAGGGGCCGTCGGAGGAGGCGCACGAACACCTCGCGGAGGCGGCGACGGGGTTCGCGGCCCTGGGCGAGGTCGCCCGGGCGGCCCACGCGGACGCCCTCCTCACCCTGGGACGCCTGGAGTCCGCCCTCGGCCGGCCCGCCGACGCGGCCGCCCGCGCCCGCGAGGTCCTCGCCGCCTGCGACGCGGACCCCGACCCGTCCGGTCCGCTGCACTCCCGCCGCTCCGACGCCGAGGCCCTCCTCCAGGAAACGGCCTCCTGACCCCGGTCCGGACGTCCCGCCTCCAGGGCCCCGCGCGGTGCGCGGCCCGCGGGGGGCGGGACGTCCGGAGCCGCACGAGGGCTGCCGCCCGCGTGAGCGGGGAGAACCCGTCGCCGGTCCCCTCTCGGCCCCTCCCCTCCCTTTCTCAGCCTCCGGGATCCTCCATGTCCGCGCCCAGCGCCCTTCGTCCGCCCGCCGCCGTCCCGCGCACGGTGCGGCCCGCCTCGCGGGGCCCGCTCATCGCTCTGACCGCCCTGCTGGCCGCGGCGGCGCTCACCGACCTGTTCGCCGTGTACGCCGGCGTGCGGCTGCGCGGGCTGCTCGGCGGGGACCAGGGCTTCACGGCCGTGCCCGTGGACGAGCTGCGTTCCGCGCTCGAGCTGTACGGGACGACCGCGGGGCGCTCGCAGCTGGTGGCACACCTCTTCTGCGCGGTCGCGTTCCTCGTCTGGTTCACCGCGATGCGCCGCGCCTCGGGACCGCTGGCGCCGGAGGGTTTCCGCCAGGGCGCCGGCTGGGCGCTCGGCGCGTGGTTCGTCCCGCCGGCGAACTTCGTGCTCCCCCACCGGGTCGCCGTCGACATGTGGCGGGCCTGCGCCCCCGCATCGTCGAAGGGGCGCAGGCCGCTGTGGCCCGTCAACCTCTGGTGGGGGCTGTTCCTCGGGACCGCCCTGCTCAGCCGGTGCGGCGCCGCGAGCCTCGACCTGGCCGGGACGCTCCCTCGGTTGCGGGCCGCCGTGGCCCTGTCCACCGTGAGCGACCTGCTGGCCGTCGCCGCCACGGGGGCCGCCGCGTACTTCGCCGTCCGGCTCACCACCATGCAGCGCGCGAAGGCACGCCTGGCACAGCCCGACCCGGCCGCCGGTGAGGTCACTCCACGCCGATGAGCAGGGGGGCTCCCTGGGTGCCGCCGTGGTGGACGATGGTGTCGACGGCGAGGTGGCGGTCGTGGACGTGGGCCTCGAGGGTGGCGGCGAGGGTGGCGGGGGCGGTGTCGTCGAGGACCAGGGTGACCAGTTCGCCGCCCGCGGAGAGCATGCGGTCCAGGACGTCGAGGGCCACCGCGGTGACGTCGGAGCCGATGAGCGCAACGTCGCCCTCGACCATGCCGAGCACGTCCCCCGGCTGGCAGATGCCGGCCATGGTCCACGCCTGCCGGTCGGCGACGGCCACCTCGGCGAACCGTGTCGCGCCGGCCGCGGAGGTCATGGACACCACGTCCTCGTCGAAGCTGCGCTCCGGCTGGTGGACGGCGAGCGCGGCGATCCCCTGGACCGCGGCGCGGGTGGGGATGAGGGCGACGCGGATGCCCTCGGCACGGGCCTGTTCCGCGGCGGCGGCGGCCGTGCGGCGCAGTTCGTCGTCGTTGGGCAGCAGCACCACCTCACGGGCGTGCGCGGCGCGGACGGCGTCCAGCAGTTCCTCGGTGGAGACCGGCCGCCCGGGCGGCGCGAGCACCGTGGAGGCGCCCGTCCCGGCGCACAGGGCGGCCAGCCCCTCGCCGGGCAGGACCGCGACGACGGCCCGCCGGCTCGGCTCCGGCGGGGTGTCCCGGCCGCCCGTGCGCCAGGCGGCGGCGTCGGCGGCGAAGTGCGTGATCCGGATCCGGTGCGGCCGCCCGGTCTCGACCGCGGCCTCCACCGCGGCCCCCGGGTCGTCGACGTGGACGTGGACGTTCCACAGCCCGTCGCCGCCGACCACCACCAGGGAGTCGCCGAGCGCGTCCAGCCGCCCGCGGAGCCGGTCGACGGCCGCGTCGTCGCACCCGTCCAGGAGGAAGATCACCTCGTAGGCCGGACCGTCACCGCCCTCGCCGTGCCCGTGTGTCCCGCATCCGGCCGCGGCCTCGGCGGCCGCCGCCGCGGGGGCCTTCGCCTCCGCCCCGGCCACCGGTCCGCCGTCCGGACGGGTCACCGGCGTGATGCCGGGCCGCTCCCCGGTGAGCGCCTCGACCAGCGCGCCCAGGACGGCGACCAGCCCGCGTCCGCCCGCGTCGACCACACCGGCCCGGCCCAGCGTCTCCAGCTGTCCCGGCGTCCGGGCGAGCGCCTCGCAGGCGCCGCCGTAGGCGGCCCGCGCGACCGCGCCGCAGTCCGCGTCGGCGCCGGCCGAGGCCGCCGACGCGGCGGAGGCCGCGGTGGCGGCCGCCGCGGCGGCCGAGGCGACGGTCAGGACGGTGCCCTCGACGGGGCGCGCCACCGCGTCCCAGGCGGAGTCGGCGGCCCGCCGCAGCGCCGCGCACAGCCCGTCGGCGTCCGCGTGGGGGGCCTTGTCGTCGAGGCCGTCGGCCAGGCCGCGCAGCAGCTGCGCGCAGATCGTGCCGGAGTTGCCCCGGGCGCCGACCAGCGCGCCGTGGGCCATGGCCCGCATGGCCTCGGAGAGGGAGGGACGGGCCCCGCCGGCGAAGGCGTCCTCGACGCCGGCCGCGGCCGACTCGAGGGTCAGGTAGAGATTGGTCCCGGTGTCGCCGTCGGGCACCGGGTAGACGTTGATCGCGTCGATCTCCTCGCGCGCCCGTCCCAGCGCGGCGAGCGCGAGAGCGCACCAGGCGCGCACGGTGGATGCGTCGAAGAACGTCTCCGGCACCTTCGGCACCCTGCGCCTCCCTGATGTGATGGTCTGCTGGACCGGAAGGCAGCGTAGTCCCCGCCCGCGCCCCCGGCGCTCCCCGGTGCCCCCCGGTCCTCCGGCGGTGGCTCCCCGTGAGGGGCTCCGGGCGGGTCGACGGCCGCTCCGTGGTAGTTTCGTTGTACGGACGCAGTCGTTGTATGCTGCTCCGGTTGCCCGATCCGTTCGGGCCATTCCCCTGGCAAGGCCACTCAGATCCCTTCGATCCGACCCCTGGCATGCCGGGGTCCACCGTAAGTGCATCTGAAGTCTTTGGAGTGACCCGTGGCTGCCAACTGCGACGTCTGCGGCAAGGGCCCGAGCTTCGGCAACAACATCTCGTTTTCGCACCGCCGTACGCCCCGTCGCTGGAACCCCAACATCCAGCGCGTTCGTACCGTGGTGGGCGGGACGCCGAAGCGCGTGAACGCTTGCACCTCGTGCATCAAGGCCGGCAAGGTCTCGCGCTGACGTCCACCACCCGCTCTCCCGGGACTCCCCGGGTTGCGGGGACATCACGCGCGGCCACTGCTGGTTCGCTGCATTGAGCCGGTCCACGATTTCCGTGGACCGGCTTTCTGCTGTCCGGATCCGCCGTTCCGGGTGAGCACGCCGTCCCGGGTGAGCCCGGCGGGGCGGGTGCGGGACAGCGGGGCGGGTGCGGGACGGCCGACCCGTCACCGTCCGCGGGTGCGCCAGCCGTGGTCGACGGGGCCGATGCCCGAGCCGAGCCGGAACCCGGCGGCTATCGCGCCGGTGACGTACTCCTTCGCCCTCGCCACAGCCTCCGGCACCGGCAGTCCGAGCGCCAGGTGGGAGGCGATCGCGGAGGCGAGGGTGCACCCGGTGCCGTGGGTGTGCCGGTTGTCCAGCCGCGGCGCCCGCAGCAGGTGTTCCTCGGTTCCGTCGGTCAGCAGGTCCACCGCCTCGCCCGCGAGGTGACCGCCCTTGACCAGCACCCAGCGCGGCCCGAGCTTCAGCAGGGCCTCGGCGGCCCGCCGCATACCGGGCTCGTCCTCCACCCGCACGCCGGTGAGCTGGGTCACCTCGTCCAGGTTCGGGGTCACCACGGTGGCCGCGGGCAGCAGCCGGTGGCGCACCGCGTCGAGGGCGGAGCCGGCCAGCAGCGGGTCGCCGTGCTTGGAGACGCTCACCGGGTCGACCACCGCCGGGGCCCCGGTCGAGCCGATCAACTCGGCGACCAGCTCCACCAGTTCGACGGAGGACAGCATCCCGGTCTTGACGGCGTCGACGCCGATGTCGTCGGCCACCGCCCGGTACTGGGCGCGCACCGCCTCGGCCGGAAGGTCCCAGACGCCGTGCACCCCGCGCGAGTTCTGCGCGGTGACGGCGGTCAGCACGCTCATGCCGTGCACGCCGAGCGCCAGCATCGTCTTCAGGTCCGCCTGGATGCCCGCGCCGCCGCCGGAGTCGGACCCGGCGACGGTCAGCACCAGCGGCGGCGCCCCGGCACCGGCGGTTCCCGGCTTCTCCACGTCCGCCTCCTCCACGTCCGCCCCCTCCAGGTCCACCTCCCCCACGTCCGCCTCAGTCCTCCATGTCCGCGAAGTGGTCCCAGCCGCCCTTGCGGGTCCAGGGGGCGCCGTCCACGGTGACCTGGGGCAGCGCCGACGGGTTGAGGACCTCGCCGATCACCTTCCACCGCGCGGGCAGCTTCACGTCGGGCGGGAAGGTGGCCACGATGGCGTGGTCCTCGCCCCCGGTGAGCACCCACTGCAGCGGGTCGACGCCGACCGCGGAGCCGATGTCGTTCATCTGCGTCGGGATGTCCAGCGCGCCGGAGCGGATGTCGATGCGGACCTTGCTGGCCTCCGCGATGTGCCCCAGGTCGGCGATCAGGCCGTCGCTGACGTCGCACATGGCGGTCGCGCCGAGCGAGGCCGCGGCGGGACCCGCGTGGTACGGCGGCTCGGGGCGGCGGTGCGCCTCCACGAAGGCGCGCGGCGAGCGGAACCCGCGGGAGAGCACCGCGTAGCCGGCCGCCGACCAGCCCAGCCAGCCGGTGACCGCGACCAGGTCGCCGGGCTGTGCGCCGGCCCGGGTCACCGGCTCGTGGTTGCGCAGGTCGCCGAGGGCGGTGATGGAGACGGTGATGGTGTCGCCGCGGACGACGTCCCCGCCGACCACGGCCGCGCCGGCCACCTGGCACTCGTCGCGCAGGCCGTCCATCAGCTCCGTCGGCCAGGTCACCGGGAGGTCGGCGGGCAGCACCAGGCCGAGCAGCAGGGCCGTCGGCACGGCGCCCATCGCGGCGATGTCGGCCAGGTTCTGCGCGGCGGCCTTGCGGCCGACGTCGTACGCGGTCGACCAGTCCCGGCGGAAGTGGCGGCCCTCGATCAGGATGTCGGTGCTCGCCACCACGCGCCGGTCGGGTGCGGAGACCACGGCGGCGTCGTCGCCCGGACCGAGCCGGACCGCCGGGGTGGTGGTGAGCCGGGAGGTGAGCTCCCTGATGAGCCCGAACTCCCCCAGTTCCCCCACGGTTCCCTTCACCGCGTCTCACCGTTCCCTTCAGCCGTCGTTGTGCCGGGTATCAGTGTCATGCGTATCCCCCTGTGTACATGTCGGCGGGGTCCGTCCGCGCATCGGGCCGCCCGGTCCGCAGGTCGCGGGCCGTGCGGCGGCCGCGGAGGGCGTCAACCCGCGCCGGGGAGTGCACTCGGGCGCGCGAGCCCTTGATCGGCGAGGTCTCCCCCCGGAGTGGGGCTACGCGATACCGTGGCGTTCCTTTTCCCCACACGATCCTCGAAGCCGCCCTGGAGGTTCCGTGGTACAGGCGTACATCCTCATCCAGACGGAGGTAGGCAAGGCGTCCTCCGTCGCCGACACGATCAGCAAGTTCTCCGGTGTGATCCAGGCCGAGGACGTGACCGGGCCGTACGACGTGATCGTGCGGGCGCAGTCCGAGTCGGTCGACGAGCTCGGCCGCATGGTGGTCGCGAAGATCCAGGGGGTGGACGGCATCACGCGGACACTGACCTGCCCGGTCGTGCATCTGTAGCCCCCGTCTACCCTGGGCCGGTGCGTTCCTTCCGTCACCGGCCTCGTTCCCGTGCCCGTCGCACCCGTCCGCTCGCGTCGGCGGGCGTGGCCGGGCTGCTGCTCCTGGCTCCCGCCTGCTCTTCGGCAGACGACCGGGCCGAGGCGGCGGTTCCCGCTCCGGGCAAGGAAGTGGCCGGACTCTGCCGTGCGCTGGACGAGGCGTTGCCGGGGACGGTGGTCGACGAGGACCGCTCCGACCCCGAGCCGCAGTCCGAGTTCACGGCGGGCTGGGGAAGCCCGGCGATCATACTCCGCTGCGGCATTCCGCGACCCCCCGTGATGAGCGATCCCGAGCAGGTGCCGGTGGACATCGACGGGGTGGCGTACGTCATGGAGGAGCTGGGCGACGGCGGATACCGCTTCACCACGGCCCTGCGCCGGGCGTACGTGGAGGTCACCGTCCCCAAGGAGGTGGCCGCGGAGAGCGGCTCCTACCCGCTGGTCGACCTGGCTCCCATGATCAAGAAGACCGTCCCCAAGGGCGTCGCGGACTGAGCTTCCCCGAGGACGTCGCCGCCCGACGGGCGCCGGAGGCCCCTCCCGCCGTGCCGTGCCGCGCCCCACTGTCCCTAGCCGCCGAGCTCGCGGACCCGTCGGAGGACGGCGCGCAGGCGCTGCCGGAGGGTGGTGGCGGGTCCGGCGTGGGGCGGCGGGGCGTGGCCGGACCGGCGGCTGCCGGACGGCTCCGGCGGGCGCCCGGTGCGAGGTTGCGGGACCGGGGGCCCGTGCGGCGGACCGGCCCGCGGCGCGGGCGTCGCCTCCGGCTCGGCGAGCCCTTCGGCGATGCGCCGCCAGACCCGTTCCGGGGGCGCGGCCGGCACGTCCCGCTCCTGCACCCCGCGCGCGGCCGCGACGACGAGCGCGGTGCGGCGCAGTTCCTCCCGGCAGCGCGCGCACCGGGCGAGGTGACACAGGACGGGATCGTCGGCCGGGGCTTCGTGGCCCAGGGCGATGTCCATCAGGCGGGTCGGGTCGACGTGCGCCACCGTTGTCTTCCTTGTCGCTGTGCCGTGCCGCGTACCGCGCCGCCCGGCGCCGCCGTCGCTCTCACGCGGGGACCGGTTCGGCGACGACGACCAGGTTGGCCCGGTAGCCGCCCTCGCCGGCGACGTAGGGCGGGGCACAGGTGATCAGGGTGAGGACGGGAGGGCCGTCCCGGCGGAACACCGCGGACGGCAGGGCGTCGTCGGGCACCGTCGTCCGGGCGGTGACGCGGTAGCGGACCGGATCGGCCCCCTCGCGCCACACCTCCACCTGGTCGCCCGGCTCCGCCTCGCGCAGCAGCGCGAAGGTGCCGAGGGCTCCGGTGACGTCGTCGAGGTGCCCGGCCGGCACGGCGGACCCGCGGTCGCCGCCCGGGGCGGGGCCGTGGCGGTACCAGCCGGCGACGGCCGGGTCGGACGGGACGGACATGTCCCCGTGCCGGGTGACGCCCACCGGCAGCACGGGTGCGTCCAGCCCTATCGCGCGCACCAGCACGCGCAGGGGGGCGTTCCGCTGTCGTTCGTCCCCCGCGGGCACCGGCGTGCCGGGCCGAGCGGCCGGGGCGGACGGCGCGGGCGCGGGAGCGAGGGACGGCACGGCCGCCGACCCCGAAGGCGCGGCCGCGGCGCGCGGCCGCGCGGCGGTGGCCGGGTCGGGTACGGCGGCCGTGCCGGGTGCGGTGAGGTCGGCGAGGGCGGGCCCGAAGTCGGGGACCCCCTGGACCTCTTCGGTCCGCTCCTCGACCGCGACGACCGCCGCCAGGGCGGCGATCGTCGTGGCCAGGGCGACGAAGCGGCCCGTCCGCTCACCCACGGCGTTGCGCCGCGCGGCGGACCAGGTGGACGCCGGTCAGAGTGACCGCGCCGGTGACGGCGGCCCATGCCAGCCAGGCGTCCGGGGAGTTCTGCATGGTTCCGGCGGCCTGGGCGCCGCCCGCGGGGACGGCCTTCGGGGTGCTGCCCATGCCGCTGAGCGTCTGGGTGGCCAGGGCGAGGTTCTTGTCGTTCGCGCTGCCCCAGGCGTAGACGATGTTGTCGCTGCCCTCCTTGAGGTTCAGGTCGGCGGGGCCGATCGCCACGGTGTCGGTGCCGGCGAGCGTCACGTCGGCCGAGACGGTTCCGGCGTCCACCACGGTGGAGGCCTGGTTCGGGTTCGTCAGTCCCTCGAACACGGCCTGTCCGCCGGCCCGGACGTCGACTGCCGGTGCCGCGGCCACGTGCCGCACGGTCAGGCGGGCCTTGCCGGCGTCGATCTTCGACGTGTCGTTGGTGAAGGTGGTCAGCATGGGCTTGCCGTCGGCGGACAGGTGCGCGGCGATCGTGGCGTTGGCTCCCTCGGGCACCTTGACCGTCTTCTCCAGGGCGGGGGTGCCGTCGGGCCCCTGGCCGGCCTTGAAGAGCTCTATGTCGTAGGTTCCGGCGTCCAGGTCCTGGGGCTGGGTGACGGTGCCGGGCTTGAAGTCGCCGAGCAGCCGGTCGCCGTTGGCGTAGACGTCGACGGTCATTCCCGGCACGCCGTGGAAGACGGACACCTTCGCCGTCTCGGCCGCCCTGTCGCTGTCGCCGGCGGCCACAGCCATGGGGGCGGCGACGCCGAGGGCGAGAGCGCAGGCGCCGGCGGAGGCGGCGAGGCGGAAGGGGGTGCGGGCGGTCATGGCAATCATCCCTTCTCGGAGGTCCGCGCGGTCCCGCGCGGTCTCGTTCTCTGTTCGCGCGCGGCGTCCCGTACGGATGCACACGGCGGACATTTTTCTCAATTCGCCCGACTACCCCTCCCTGCCGACGGTGACCCCCTGGTCGATCGCCGCGCGCAGGCGGTGCAGGCCGCGGCGGGTGTGGCTCTTGACGGTGCCCAGGGGGAGGCCGGTGCGTTCGGCGATGCCGGCCTGGGTCAGGTCCTGGTAGAAGGCCATGCACAGCACCTCGCGCTGGCCGCGGGGCAGCCGGGAGAGGGCGTCGACCAGGAGCACCCGGTCGAGGACGTCGGGGGGGGCGCCGGCGGGGCTGTCTATTATACACATCCCCGAGC
>NZ_JBHTVQ010000059.1:0-42447 GCF_042792855.1 Streptomyces sp. NPDC056600 | reverse complement strand
TTTCCTCCGGGCGCTTCCTTCGTTTCCGACTCTATCAGACCGTTTCCGTTCCGATTTCCTCGGTGCTTTCCAGGTCCTTCGCCTTTCGGCGTTTTTCCCTTTCCGGCGGTTCCGACTTTATCAGATGTTTTCGGCCGGTCCTGCCGGCTTCGAATTTCCGATTTATCGGGGGATTGCCGCTCCGGTCCGATGAACGTCCGGGAAGCGACTCGGTAGATCCTACCGGCTGCCGGTGGGTGCTCCGCACCACTTCGGGCAACTGTTCAAATCTACCTCCCCCATCGTGCCGCGTCAACGGCACTTCCGGGGGCGAAGAGGAGAGTAGCAGCTTGTAGGCACCCGATGCACATCAGGCGACGACCGGCGCCTCGGCGCTCCGGCCGCTCTCCTCCACGTCGCCCGTCTCGCCCGCACGGACGGCGCGGCCGCCGAGTACCCAGACGTAGGTGAGGAACGCCAGCTCGACCACGACCCCGATGCCCACGCGCGCCCAGGTCGGGAGGCCCGACGGGGTCACGAAGCCCTCGATCGCGCCGGCCACGAAGAGCACCAGTGCCAGGCCGATCGCCATGGCCAGCGCCGCCCGCCCTTCCTCGGCGAGAGCCGTCCTGCGGGTCCGCGGTCCGGGATCGATGACCGTCCAGCCGAGCTTGAGACCGGTCCCCGCGGCGACGAAGACGGCGGTCAGCTCGATCAGGCCGTGCGGCAGGAGCAGGCCGATGAAGAGTTCGAGCCGCCCGGCGTCGGCCATCAGACCGACGCCGATGCCCAGGTTCAGCATGTTGAGGTAGAGGACGTACAGCACCGGCAGCCCGAGGAAGACGCCCGTGATCAGGCAGAGCGCCGCGGCCTGGGCGTTGTTGGTCCACACCTGGGCGGCGAACGAGGCGGCCGGGTGGCTCGAGTAGTAGTTCTCGTACTGACCGCCGGGACGGGTCATCTCGCGCAGGTCCTCGTCCGAGCCGAGGACCGCCTGCACCTCGGGATGGGTGGCGACCCACCAGGCGAGGAGGGCCCCGACCGCGATGGACAGGACGGCCGTCGGCACCCACCAGCGGCGTGACCGGTAGACGGCGGCCGGGAATCCCTGCCCGAGGAAACGGGCCACGTCCTTCCAGGACCCCTTGCGCGTACCGGTGACGCGGCTGCGGGCGCGGGCGACGAGCTGGCTCAGCCGGCCGGTGATCCGCGGGTCCGGGGCGCTGGAGCGGACGACGGACAGATGGGTCGCCGCACGCTGGTAGAGGGCGACGAGTTCGTCCACCTCCGTGCCGGTCAGGCGGCGCCGACGGTTCAGCAGCGCTTCCAGACGGTCCCACTCGGCACGATGGGTGGCGACGAAGACGTCCAGGTCCATGGGTGTCGGCTGCTCCTCAACCTGCGTCGACAGGGCGGTCCTGCGGCGGCGTGCTGCACAGCTTGGCAGACTGGCGGCCCGCACGTCAGTGCGGGAGGAATCCCGGCCCGGGCATGATCGCGGTGTCGGAAGTCGGGGCGGTCGGAAGGGGCGGGGCGGATGGATCAATTGGTGACCGGCGAGGCGGTGGCCCTTGAGGTCAGACCGGCGCGGCTCCCGAGCAGGGGGCTGGCGCTGTTGCTCGACCTGACGGTGGCGCTGCTCGCCTGGGTCCTCGTGATGGTGCTGCTCTTCGCCACGATGAACACGGTGGACGACGCGGCCGCCGCCGCGATCTCGCTCGGCACCTTCCTGCTGATCCCCGTCGGGGCGCCCATCGCGGTGGAGGCGCTCACCCGCGGTCGGTCGCTGGGCAAGCTGGCCCTGGGACTGCGGGTGGTACGGGACGACGGTGGGCCCATCGGTTTCCGTCACGCGCTGGTCCGGGGCCTGATCGGGATGTTCGAGCTCATTCTGACGTCGGGCGTGGTCGCCTGCATCGCCTCGCTGGCCTCCGCGCGGGGGCGGCGGCTCGGCGACGTGTTCGCCGGGACGCTGGTGGTGCGCGAGCGGGTGCCGGGCGGGCAGGTGAGGGGGACTCCTCCCCCGCCGCCGTGGCTGGTCGGCCGGTTCGCGCAGCTGGACCTGTCCGCCGTGCCGGACGACCTGTGGCTGGCGGTGCGGCAGTACCTGACGCGGATGTCCCAGCTGGATCCCGCGGTGGGCCACGAGGTGGCGCACCGGCTGGCCGCGGACGTGGCGACACGGACGGGGGCGCAGACGCAGGGGGTTCCGGCGCCGGAGTTCCTGGGGGCGGTGTTCTACGAGCGGCAGATGCGGGAGGTTGCCCGGGCGCAGTCCGCCGCGCAGGCGAGGGCGCGGGTGCAGGCGCCGGTCGGCGGGGCGTACCCGTCGTGGGGGCAGGCCCCGGGGTACGGTCCCGCTCCCTCGTACGGTCCCGCGCCGGCCGCGCAGCCGTGGCCCGCGGCGGCCCCTGTTCCGGGGTCCTGGCCGGCTCCGGCTCCCGGGTCCGTTCCGGTCCCGCCGACGGCGACGACGCCTGCGCACCCCCAGACGACGACGCCGACCCCGTCGCCGCCGGTTCACCCGGCCCACCCCGCCCCCGCCCCCGCTGCCGCTCCGGCAGCGACGCCGGCTCCCCCGGCTCCCCCCTCGGCGCCTCCGGCCCCCGTGGACCTGGCGAAGCCCGCCGCACCGGAGGAGGGCCGTGCCGGCGGAGGCTTCGCGCCGCCCGCCTGAGGCCTACGCGCCTACGCGGCGCCGTCGTCGGTGAAGTCGGTGAAGGCCGACGGCGGTGACCGCAGGTCGTCGAGCTCCACGCCGGGTGCGGACAGGACGACGTCCCCCGCGAGGTGCACGGTGTGCTGCTCGCCCGTGTCGAGGTCGGTGACCCGGTACTCGTCCACGACCAGCGGTCCGATGTCGGTGGTGTGCGTGTCCCGGCCGACGAGGGCCCAGGTCCGGTCGACCGTCAGCGGCGCGAGGACCGGGTCGGTGAACGCGACGAGACGGACCCTGACCGGCGCGGCGGACGGCTCCGGGCGCAGCAGGCGGGCGGTGGCGACCAGGAAGGCCGGGGAGTCGCCGGTGAGGGCGTGCGCCTGGACGTTGCCCTCCGTGGCGTGGGTTCCGGTCGGGTCGGTGCGCACCCAGGTGACGCCGTCCAGGGCGGCGCCGCGCACCTGCCAGCCGCCGGCGTGGAGCTCCACGCGCAGCGGGCGGCCGAGGGCGTCGAGGGTGACGTCGACCGATCCCCGATGGTCCCCCTCGGGGGTGAGCAGCTGGGAGACGTAACGCCAGCCGGAGGGGCCGGGGGCGCACTGGAAGTGCTCCTGGCCGCGCGGGGCGCCGTCGTACGGGTCGTGGAGCAGGTAGCGGCCGGTGGGCATCGGGTGTCCTGGGTCCTCGGGGTGCCGGACGGAGGCAGGCCCCCGCCGCGAGGGCGAGGGCCTGCCGGGAGGTTCCGTGCTGCGGACCGCCGCTCAGTAGCGGTAGTGGTCCGACTTGAACGGGCCGTCGACCTCGACGCCGATGTAGGCGGCCTGCTCGGGGCGGAGCTTGGTGAGCTTGACGCCGAGCGCGGCGAGGTGGAGGGCGGCGACCTTCTCGTCGAGGTGCTTGGGCAGCACGTAGACGCCGATCGGGTACGCGTCGGGCTTGGTGAAGAGCTCGATCTGGGCCAGGGTCTGGTCCGCGAACGAGTTGGACATGACGAACGACGGGTGGCCGGTCGCGTTGCCCAGGTTCAGCAGGCGGCCCTCGGACAGCACGATGATCTTCTTGCCGTCGGGGAAGGCCCAGGTGTGGACCTGCGGCTTGACCTCGTCCTTGACGATGCCGGGGATCTTGGCCAGGCCGGCCATGTCGATCTCGTTGTCGAAGTGGCCGATGTTGCCGACGATGGCCTGGTGCTTCATCTTGGCCATGTCGGCGGCCATGATGATGTCCTTGTTGCCAGTCGTGGTGATGAAGATGTCCGCCGTCTCGACGACCTCGTCGAGCGTGGTGACCTGGTAGCCGTCCATCGCCGCCTGCAGCGCGCAGATCGGGTCGATCTCGGTGACGATCACGCGGGCGCCCTGGCCGCGGAGCGATTCGGCACAGCCCTTGCCGACGTCGCCGTAGCCGCAGACCACGGCGGTCTTGCCGCCGATCAGGGTGTCGGTGGCGCGGTTGATGCCGTCGATCAGGGAGTGGCGGCAGCCGTACTTGTTGTCGAACTTCGACTTGGTCACCGCGTCGTTGACGTTGATCGCCGGGAAGAGCAGGACGCCGTCGCGCTGCATCTCGTAGAGGCGGTGCACGCCGGTGGTGGTCTCCTCGGTGACGCCGCGGATCTCCGACGCCAGGTGGGTCCACTTCTGGGAACCCTCGCCGATCGTGCGGTGCAGCAGGCGGAGGATCTCGAGGTGCTCCTCGGACTCGGCGGTCTCCAGGGCGGGGACCTCACCGGCCTTCTCGTACTCGACGCCCTTGTGGACCAGGAGGGTGGCGTCGCCGCCGTCGTCGAGGATCATGTTCGGACCGCCGGTGGGGCTGTCCGGCCAGGTCAGCGCCTGCTCGGTGCACCACCAGTACTCCTCCAGCGTCTCGCCCTTCCAGGCGAAGACGGGGACGCCCTGCGGGTCGTCCGGAGTGCCGTTCGGGCCGACGGCGATGGCGGCGGCCGCGTGGTCCTGGGTGGAGAAGATGTTGCAGGAGGCCCAGCGGACCTGCGCGCCGAGGGAGACCAGGGTCTCGATCAGGACGGCGGTCTGGACCGTCATGTGCAGGGAGCCGGTGACGCGGGCGCCGGCCAGCGGCTGCGCCGCGGCGTACTCCTCGCGGATCGCCATCAGGCCGGGCATCTCGTGCTCGGCGAGAGTGATCTCCTTGCGGCCGAACTCGGCCAGGGAGAGGTCGGCGACCTTGAAGTCCTGTCGGTTGTCGACAGTCATGAAGTGCTGCTCCTCGCGGATAGCGGGTGTGTGGGTAGAGGTCGGGTACGGCTGGTCTGCGCGACGGCGTCCGGGGCACCACGGTGCCCCGTCGGCACAGGAGTGCCCACGCGCGCGCAGCGCAGTCCGTCGGAGGCCCTCTCTCCCTCGGCCGGTCCGCCGCTCACCGCGTGGTACCGCCCGACCGCCATCAGCAGCGACGTCTGGCTCCGTCCCAAGCTACACCGGCAGCCCCGCCGTGCCCCAGTCCGGGACGGTCCGGCTAGCCTCGTCGGGCCCAAATGGGCCTGGGGAAGGGGCAGATGATGAACAGAGCGGCACGGCTGGTGACGGCGGGCGTGGTGACGAGCGTGGTGGGGATCGCGGTGGCGGGATTCTGCTTGCTGCGGGTGCTGACCGGCTACGCCACGGCGACCATTCCCTCGGCGAGCATGCGGCCGACGTTCGAGCCGGGAGACCGGATGTTCTACGAGCGGGTCGACGGGGCGGAGGCCGGCCTCCGCCGCGGCGACGTGGTGCTGTACCGCTTCCCGGAGCGGTACCAGGGCGCCCTGGTGGTGCAGCGTGTGGTGGCGACCGGCGGCGAGCGGGTCGCCGCACGGGGCGACGGGCGGGCCCAGGAGGTGACGGTCGACGGGCAGGCCCTGGACGAGCCGTACCTGGGATCGCACGAGGGCTTCGCGCCGTCCTACGAGGTGACGGTGCCGGAGGGGCGGCTGTTCCTGCTGGGCGACAACCGCGACAACTCCCGTGACTCGCGCTCCTTCCTCGACGACCGGGGCGGGACCGTCGCGGCGGACGCGGTGGTGGGGCGGGTGGTGCCGGCGTCGGCGCTGCGGTGGCTGCTGGTCGGCGCGGTCGCGGGCTTCGTGGTGCTGGTCGTGGGGGTGGTGCTGGGGATCGTGGGCGCGCTGGGACGGCGGCGGGAGGTGCCGGTGGAGGCGCCGCAGTGGGCCGCGTGGGGCTAGGGCCAGATCGGGGCTCTCCTCCGGGCGGAGGGCGGGAGACGGGCGAGGCCCGCCGCCGGGGGGTGCCGGCGCGGGCCTTCGCGGTGGAGTACGGGTCAGTGGGCGGGGTGGGCGCCGCCCGGGGTGGCCTCGGGGTCGGGGCCGGCGGCCGCCGCGGTCTCGCTGTAGATGTCCGGCTCCAGGTAGATGACGCGGGCGATGGGCACCGCGGCGCGGACGCGCTTCTCGGCGGCGTCGATCGCGCCGGCGATCTCCGCGGCGTTCGAGTCGGCCTTGACCGCGATCTTCGCGGCCACCAGCAGTTCCTCGGGGCCGAGGTGCAGAGTGCGCATGTGGATCAGGCGGGGCACGGTGTCCCCGTCGACCACGGCGGCCTCGATCTTCTTCACTTCCTCGACGCCCGCGGCCTCGCCGAGCAGCAGCGACTTGGTCTCCGCGGCCAGCACCAGGGCGATCACGATCAGCAGGACGCCGATGCACAGGGTGCCGATGCCGTCCCAGACGCCGTCGCCGGTGAGGATGGCGAGGCCGACGCCGCCGAGGGCGAGGACCAGACCGACCAGTGCGCCGAGGTCCTCCAGCAGGACGACGGGCAGCTCGGGCGCCTTGGCGCGGCGGACGAACTGTGTCCAGGAGAGACCGCCGCGGAGGCCGTTGGACTCCTTGATGGCGGTCCGGAAGGAGAAGCCCTCGGCGATGATCGCGAAGACCAGCACGCCGACCGGCCAGTACCAGTGCTCCAGCGAGTGCGGTTCCTTGATCTTCTCGTAGCCCTCGTACAGGGCGAACATGCCGCCGAGCGAGAACAGCACGATGGAGACCAGGAAGGCGTAGATGTACCGCTCGCGCCCGTAGCCGAAGGGGTGCTGCGGGGTGGCCTCGCGCTTGGCCTTCTTGCCGCCGACCAGCAGGAGGCCCTGGTTGCCGGAGTCGGCCAGCGAGTGGACGCTCTCGGCGAGCATCGACGACGAGCCGCTGAAGAGGAACGCCACGAACTTCGCTACCGCGATCGCGAGGTTCGCGGCCAGTGCCGCGACGATCGCCTTGGTTCCGCCTGACGCGCTCATGAGTTCGCGTGGTCCTTCCTGCTCAGCCGTCATGTCCGTTGACCGTCGGCATTGTTGCAGGCCGCCACCGAGAGGGCGTGGCGGCCGTGCTGTCGAGCGGTCCTCAGCAGGAGACGGTTGCCCGGAAAAGCGTCCCGCTCCCGGACACTTCGGTTCTTTCTCCGGCGGGGACGAACACCGAGGCGCCGGGCGCGAGCTTCACTTCGCCGACGCGGACGCCGCCCTCGGTGCACAGCAGCACCTGCGGCGCGGGCCGGGTCAGGTCGGCGGCGGCGGTTCCGTCGGTGAGACGGAGGCGGGAGAGGCGGAACTCGTCCACCGGGGTCTCGTACAGCTCCTCGCCGTCCGGCAGGGGGCGCGGGGTGAGCACCTCGGTCCCGCGGGACGCGAAGCGGACCACCTTCAGCAGTTCGGGGACGTCGACGTGCTTGGGGGTGAGGCCGCAGCGCAGCACGTTGTCCGAGGTGGACATCAGCTCGACGCCCAGGCCGCGCAGGTAGGCGTGCGGGACGCCGGCCGACAGGTAGAGGGCCTCGCCGGGCGCCAGGCGGACGTGGTGCAGCAGCATCGAGGCGAGGACCCCGGGGTCGCCGGGGAAGTGTCGCGCTATCCGGGCGTAGACCTCGTACCGTCCGCCGAGGCGCTCGCAGGCCGCCGCGGTGTCGGCGACGGTGCGGGCGGTCTCCTCGGGGTCGCCGGTGAGGACGTCGGTGAGGACCTGGCGCAGCGCGTCCGCCTCGGGGAGAGTGCGCAGCGCCTCGGTGTACGGGGCGAGGGCGGGCACCTGGAGGCCGTCGAGGAGGTCCGCGGTCCCGGCCGCCGGGCGGAAGCCGCACAGGCCCTCGAAGTCGGTGAGGGCGCAGATCAGCTCGGGCTTGTGGTTGGCGTCCTTGTAGTTGCGGTGCGGGGCGTCGACGGCGATGCCGCGGCGCTGCTCGGCCTCGTACCCCTCGCGGGCCTGGACGAGGTCGGGGTGGACCTGCAGCGAGAGAGGGCTGGCGGCGGCCAGCAGCTTGAGCAGGAACGGCAGCCGCGGGCCGAAGCGGGCCACGGTGCCGGCGCCGAGTTCGCGCTCGGGGTCGGCGGCGATCACGTCGGGCAGGCTGCCGCGCGGGGTCCGGGAGGGCGCGCCGGGGTGGGCCCCCATCCACATCTCGGCCTGCGGCTCACCGGTGGGCCGCTCGCCGATCAGCTCGGCGATGGCGGTGGTGGAGCCCCACGCGTAGGGGCGGATGGTGTTGGTGAGGAGGTCCATACCCTTCGTCTCCGGGTGTCTCGGCGTGTCCTCCGCGCCGGGGGTTCCGGGGCGGGTGCGGTGTGTCGGCTCCAGCTCAGACACCCGAGGCGAGCGCCAGGTAAACGGCGGCGAAATCGGTGATGGCGATCAGTTCCGCCAGGGTCTCGAGTTCCTCGCCGTTCTCCGGCTCGATCTCGCTGACCGGGGTGTCGTGGCTGATGGCCAGGTCCCGGGCGGCGGGGGCCGCGCTGAGGCCGCCGGTGGGGCGGTCCCGCAGGAGGACGACACGCGCGCGGAGGGCCGGCGGTTCCTCGACGCGGTCGCGGAAGAAGTCGTCGGGGTCGCCGGCGGCGGCGAGCGGGCCGGAGAGCAGGGCGCTGTGGGCGTCCAGCGCCTCGGGGAGCTCTGCGGCGACGGCGGGACGGCCGGCCAGTTCGGCGAGGGCCGCGGTGAAGCGGCGTCCGGCCGGTCCGGCGGAGTGGCCCTCGGTCCAGACGACCGGCAGGGACTCGGCGAGCTCGGCGGCGAGGGTCTTGGCCGGGTTGCCGTAGGCGGGGACGGCGGGCCCGCAGCGCTCGGCGACGGCGTCGAGGCGGTCGGCCACCTTCTCCAGGGTGGCGGGCGGCGCGTGCAGCACGCCGGTGCGGTCCAGGAGGGCGAGCAGCGGGGTGAGCAGCGCCCACAGGACGCCGGGGGCCGAGGCGGTGAGGGCGGGGTGGGTGTCGTCCTGCTCGCCCGGGACGCGCCGGGGCTCCGCCGCCATCGGCAGGAACAGGCCGCGTGAGACGCCGACGGAGTCCGCCAGCGGGCTGCGGCCGGGGGCCACGGCGACGACCGTGCAGCCGCGGCGGTAGGCCTGCTCGGCGAGGAGCGACAGGCCCGGTTCGGTGCCGTCGGGGCTGGCGATCAGGAGCATGTCGAGGTTGCCCGCCCAGCCGGGCAGTTCCCAGCGCAGGGCGCCCGCCGCCGGGGCGACGCCGGTGGGGGCCAGGCGGATCACGGGGCTGCCGGGGCCGGCCAGGGTGCCGAGGAGGTCGGCGGTGTGGACGGCGGCCGCGCCGGGTCCGGCGATCAGCACGGCGCGGGGGCGGCCGTCCGGTCGCAGCCCGGGGACGCCGGCCTCGTCCGTGTTGCGCAGGGCGACGCGGACGCGGGCGCCGGCCTCGGCCGCGCCGCGGAGCAGGGCACGCCGGTCCGCCGTGGACAGTCCCTCGGGGTCGTCGAGCAGCGATTCGTCGAACATGGCGGGAAGCCTCCGGCGGCGGGTCGTGTCGTCGGTTCGCCCGGGCGGGCGGCGGGCCTGGCCCGGGCGCGCCTCGCCTAGTCGGGGCGGCGGGCCTCGTCGACGAGCAGCACCGGGATGCCGTCGCGGACGGGGTAGGCGAGGGCGCAGTCGTCGGCGGTGCAGACGAGTTCCTCTTCGCGCTCCTGGAGGGGAGCGTGGCATGCCGGGCAGGCGAGGATCTCGAGGAGGCCGGGTTCGAGCGGCATGGGGTCCCTCCGGGGGGTGGGGCTGTAGGGCGACGTCAGCGTACCCGGTCGGGCGTGAGGGGCGGGGTCGCGGCGGGTGGACGGGGTGCGGCTCGTTCGCGGGCCGCTGCGCGGGGCCGTTCCCCCACCCCGCCCCTTCCTCCCCCAGCCTCCGGCCGGGGGGACCCCCAGAACCGGGGCTCCGCCCCGGGCCCGGCCACCCCGAAGTGGGTCGCGTTCTTCCGCACCGCCTGCGCCCGCCCGTGCCGCCCCTG
The DNA here is from genome assembly GCF_042792855.1 of Streptomyces sp. NPDC056600. Lineage (NCBI taxonomy): Bacteria > Bacillati > Actinomycetota > Actinomycetes > Kitasatosporales > Streptomycetaceae > Streptomyces > Streptomyces sp. NPDC056600. The sequence goes on along the minus strand of NZ_JBHTVQ010000059.1, from coordinate 32,576 downwards.
GTGGCCCAGCCGCCCGCAGCGGAGCGGGCGGGCGCAGGAAGGACGGGCGGGCGCAGGTGCGGGGTCAGCCGCGGATGATGCCGAGGACCTCGTCGCGGACGCGGGCCACGGTCGGTTCGTCGCGGGCCTCGGCGTTGAGGCGCAGGAGCGGCTCCGTGTTGGAGGGGCGGACGTTGAACCACCAGTCGGCGGCGGTGACGGTCAGGCCGTCGAGCTCGTCGAGGGTGACGCCCTCGCGGCCCTGGTAGGTCTCCTTGAGCGCGGCGAGGCGGCCGGCCTGGTCGTCGACCGTGGAGTTGATCTCGCCGGAGGCCGCGTACCGGTCGTACTGGGCGACCAGCTCGGAGAGGGTGCCCTGCTGCCCGCCGAGGGCGGCGAGGACGTGCAGCGCGGCCAGCATGCCGGTGTCGGCGTTCCAGAAGTCGCGGAAGTAGTAGTGGGCGGAGTGCTCGCCGCCGAAGATCGCGCCGGACTTCGCCATCTCCGCCTTGATGAAGGAGTGGCCGACCCGGGTGCGCACCGGGGTGCCGCCGCACTCCTTGACGACCTCGGGGACGGACCAGGAGGTGATGAGGTTGTGGATGACCACGCCCTCGCCGCCGTGCTTGGCGAGCTCCCGGGAGGCGACCAGCGCCGTGATCGCGGACGGGGAGACCGGCTCGCCGCGCTCGTCGACCACGAAGCAGCGGTCGGCGTCGCCGTCGAAGGCGAGGCCGATGTCGGCGCCCTCCTCGCGGACCCGCTTCTGCAGGTCGACGATGTTGGCCGGGTCGAGCGGGTTGGCCTCGTGGTTGGGGAAGGTGCCGTCCAGCTCGAAGTACATGGGGACGACGTCGAGGGGCAGGCCGCCGAGCACGGTGGGGACGGTGTGGCCGCCCATGCCGTTGCCGGCGTCGACGACGACCTTCAGCGGGCGGATCGAGGTGAGGTCGACCAGGGACCGCAGGTAGGCGGCGTAGTCCTCCAGGGTCTCCCGCTGGGTGATGGAGCCCTGCTTCTCGGCGATCTCGGGGATGCCGCCGGTCTCGGCCCAGCCCTCGACCAGGGCGCGGATCTCGGCGAGACCGGTGTCCTGGCCGACCGGCGCGGCGCCGGCGCGGCACATCTTGATGCCGTTGTACTGCGCCGGGTTGTGCGAGGCGGTGAACATCGCGCCGGGCAGGTCGAGGGCGCCGGAGGCGTAGTACAGCTGGTCGGTGGAGCAGAGGCCGATCTCGACCACGTCCGCGCCCCGGGCCGCCGCGCCGCGCGCGAAGGCGCGGGAGAGACCGGGGGACGACGGGCGCATGTCGTGCCCGGTGACGATCGCCCTGGCGCCCACGACGTCGACGAAGGCGGCGCCGAAGAGCTCGGCCAGCGGCTCGTCCCACTGGTCCGGCACCACACCGCGCACGTCGTACGCCTTCACGAGCTGCGACAGATCTACGGCCACGGCCTGTCCTCCTGGAAGTCGGCTGATGACCACAAACTACCCTCCGCCCTTTTCGGCACACCGTGCGACCGGCCCGCCGTCCGGGCGACGGCGGGCCGGCGGGGAGCGCTTCGACCTGGGGCGGCCGGGCGGAACCGGAGGGTCCGTCAGGGCAGCATCCAGCCAAGGACGGCCGAGCTCTGTCCGAGAACGATCAGGCACATCACCAGCAGCAGGCCCAGGCTCCACGGCAGGACCTTTCGCAGCAGGTCGCCCTCCTTGCCCGCGAGACCGACGGCGGCGCAGGCGATGGTGAGGTTCTGCGGGGAGATCATCTTGCCGAGGACGCCGCCGGAGCTGTTGGCGGCGGCGAGCAGTTCGGGCGACAGGCCGGCCTGCTGCGCGGCGGTGACCTGAAGGGCGCCGAAGAGGGCGTTGGCCGAGGTGTCGGAACCGGAGACGGCGACGCCGAACCAGCCCAGGACCGGCGAGAGGAAGGCGAGTCCGGCGCCGGCCGCGGCGACGAAGTGGCCGATGGTGGCGGCCTGGCCGGACAGGTTCATCACGTAGGCGAGGGCCAGCACGCTGGTCACCGTGAGGATGGCGAAGCGGAGTTCGTGGACGGTTGCCGCCCACTCCTTGACGGCGTCGGCGGCCCGCACGCCGATCACGGCGGCGGTGACCAGGCCGGCGAGGAGGACGAGGGTGCCGCCGGTGGCCAGGACCGGCCAGCTGAACAGGTTGGCGCCGACCGGTTCGCCGGCCGGGTCGGCGACGTCCAGGAACGGCCAGTCGTAGACCTGGGTGGTCCGGGCCAGCAGTTCCTTGACGGGCGGGATCTGGGCGACCGAGAAGATCAGCACGATCAGGGCGTAGGGGGCGTAGGCGCGGACCACCTCGCCGCGCTCGTCCCGCACGTCCAGGTCCTCGCTGCGGGTGCCGGTGAGCACCTTCGCTCGGACCTCGGGCGCGGCCGCCCTCCGGGCGCGGGGCACCAGGAGCAGGGCGCCCGCGCCGGCCAGCGCGGCGGCGATGTCGGCCAGCTGCGCGGAGACGTAGTTGGAGGCGGCGAACTGGGCGACGGCGAAGGCGACTCCGCAGACCAGGGCGGGCAGCCAGGTCTCGCGCAGGCCGCGCCTGCCGTCGACCAGGCCGACCAGCACCAGCGGCACGACCAGGGCGAGCAGCGGCGTCTGGCGGCCCACCACGGAGGCCACCGTGTCCAGGTCGAGTCCGGTGACCTGGGCGAGGGTGACCACCGGGGTGCCCATGGCGCCGAAGGCCACCGGGGCGGTGTTGGCGACCAGGGCGACCACCGCGGCGCGGACCGGGTCGAAGCCGAGGGCGACCAGCATCACGGAGCAGATGGCGACCGGGGCGCCGAAGCCGGCCAGCGCCTCCAGCAGGGCGCCGAAGCAGAAGGCCACCACCAGGGCCTGGATGCGCGGGTCGTCGGAGAGCCGTCCGAAGGAGCGGCGCAGGATGTCGAAGTGCCGGGTCCGGACGGTCATCCGGTACACCCACAGGGCGTTGACGACGATCCACATGATGGGGAAGAGACCGAAGGCCGCGCCCTGGGCGGCGGCGGAGAGGGTCTGCCCGAGGGGCATGCCGTAGGCGAGCAGGGCCACCAGTGCCGCGCCCGCCAGACCGGTGAGGCCGGCCAGGTGGGCCTTCATCCTCACTCCGCCGAGCAGGACCAGCACGAGGACGAGCGGGAGGGCGGCCACCAGGGCCGACAGGCCCAGCGATCCGCCGACGGGTTCCAGTTCCTGGACGTACACAACGCCTCCCGGATTCCGTGATGCGGAAAGTGTTTTCTCACGGGTGGGGGAATGGTGGTGCGGGAGGTGCGGGGGCGTCAACGGGCGTGCGGAGAAGGACCGATGGAGGTTGCGCGCGCACAACCGTCACCCGTGGGAGCGCGGTTGTCCGGGGGTGCCGACGGGTTTCCGCGGCGGGTGTGTCAGTTGCCGGGCGCGTCAGTTGTCGGGCGAACGCAGCACGCGGAGGTGTCCGCGGCGGGGGCCCTCGAGGGGGTCGCCGGACCGGCCGGCGGAACCGCCGCCCTCCGCGGCGCGCTCCGGCGGACGGGCCGCCTCGCGCACGGCGTTGGCGAGGGCCTCGAGGTCGTCGCCACTGGGACGGGCGGGCGCCGAGCCGTCGAGGAGCCGGACGACCTCCCAGCCGCGCGGGGCGGTGAGGCGCTCGGAGTGCTCGGCGCACAGGTCGTAGCAGTGGGGCTCGGCGTAGGTGGCGAGCGGGCCGAGGACCGCGGTCGAGTCGGCGTAGACGTACGTCAGCGTCGCGACGGCGGGTCGGCCGCAGGCGGTGCGCGAACAGCGACGTACAGGGCTCACGACGATGGACGGTACCGCACTCTTGAGCGGGCCGCGACGACTCTCCCCTACGTCACCCGCCCGTGTCGCGGCGGCAGCCGCGGCGAACTCGCGGCAAAAAGGGATCAACCGGTACGCGTCGCGCGGGCGGGCGCGGGGCGGCGCGGACGATTACGCTGCACCGGTGATGGAGAACCCCGTACCGCCTCGTCCCACGGGTCCCGGGCCCCGCCGGCGGGACCGCCACGGCCGCGGCATGCGCGGCCCGATCGCGCCTCCGCAGGTGCCGCTCGCCGCGAGCCGTGCGGAGCTCTTCGCCGACCTGGTGCAGGACTCGGTGGAACGGCTGGAGCGGCGCTGGCCGCAGCTGGCCGAGGTCGACTTCCTGGTCCTCGAGGTGCCGCCCGCGCCGGGTTCCGACGACGCCTGGAACGACGAGGCGGTGCCGCTGGGCGGCACGGTCCCCGGCCGGGAGGGCCGCCCGGCGCGCGTCGTGGTCTACCGGCGGCCGGTGGAGATCCGCAGCAAGGGGCGGGAGGAGCGGGCCGCGCTGGTGCACGAGGTGGTGGTCGAGCAGGTCGCCGATCTGCTGGGCCTCACCCCGGAGGCGGTGGACCCCCGCTACGACGACGAGGACTGAGCCGGCGTCGTCCGGCGGGCGGAGGCCGTGACGACCGCGCCCCGGGTCCCCCTCTCGGGGAATCCGGGGCGCGTTCCGCGGCACCGTCACTTCCGCGGCGCCGTCACTTCCGCGGCGCCGTCACTTCCGCGGCGCCGTCACTTCCGCGGCGCCGTCAGTTCTGCAGCACCGTCAGGTCCTGCTCGGCCGTGGGGACGGCGACCCGGCCGCGGTCGTCGGGCAGGGTCTGCACGGTGAACGCGGCGATGCCGCCCAGGCTGCTCACCATCGTGCGTGACGCGTACACCGGCCCGCCCGACACCGGTTCGACCACCAGGGCGTAGGTGCCCTTGAGGCCGCTCGGCACGGGCAGCTCCACGTCGGTGGTCGTGCCCTTCTTCAGCTTGTAGGTCCGGGAGTCGCCGGTGCCGCCCTCGCTGCCCGCGGACGAGGTGACCTTCACCGTCGCGTCCTCGGTCGGCGCGACCAGGGAGAGCGTGGTGCCCTTGGCGGTGTTGCCGAGCGCGGTGGCGCGGGTGGCGACGGCCTCGGTGGCGGGGATGAACGCCGTCTCCTGCTTGCCGCCCTTGCCGCGTACCACCTGGAGCCCGGCCACCACGGGGACGTCGCGCCCGGTCGGGGTGAGCAGCAGCGAGCCGGCCTCGCCGCGGGTGACGTCCTTGAGGTCCGTGGAGGCGGTCATGCCCGCCTTGACGTGCAGGGACTCGTGGCCGGCCGGGGTGATGGCCCCGTTCGGCGAGGCGAGGCGGACGGTGAGGTCGGCGTCCGAGTCGCCGGGCGCGTAGGCGATCAGGCGGACCGAGGTGGCGTCCTTCGGGATGCCGGGCAGCACCAGCGAGCCCGCCGGTTCGGCGGCGGGGGCGATCCAGTCGCCGCCGTTGCCCGTGTCGAGGGCCTCCACCTGGGCGGCGACCCGTCCGCTGCGGACGCCGACGTGCGCGGTGACGTCGGGCAGCGGCTGGTCGGTCAGGGTGGAGAGCAGGACGCGCTCGCTGCCCAGCGGCGGCACGGTGATGCCGTCGGGGATGGAGGTCTCCAGCTGGCCCTCGGGACCGTAGAGCTCGATGTCGACGACGGCTGCCGAGTCGTCCGGGTTGGTCAGGTGGACGTAGTCGGTGCGGAACTCGGCGGTGCTGGCGCCCGGGAACCAGAAGTCGGTGTCCGGCACGGTGCAGGCGGCGCCGTGCAGGCCGCGGCCGGAGCCGACGGCGACCGTGGTGGTCTGCTGTACGGCCCAGCCGGGGGCGAAGCGGCCGTCGGCGGTGCCGAGCAGCGCGTCCTCCTCGCCGCCGGAGGCCTCCCGGGTGACCGGCTTGCCGGGCTCCTTGAGCTTCATCACCGGCTTGTCGGAGGCGGCGGCGTCCTTCGGCTTTCCGTCGTCCCCGGACTTCTCCGACTCCCCGGACCGGTCCGACTCCTCGGAGTTCCCGCCGTCCTCGCCGTCCTGCCCCTCGTCGCCGTCGTAGGCGCCGCCGGGCGGGGCGGCGGGCACCAGCTCCGCCTTGCCTCCGTCGGCGGCGCCCTCGGTGACGGGGCTGAAGGCCGTGTAGAGCGTCTCCGCGATGTCCGAGCGGCTGGGCGACGGGCAGAGCAGCTTGGTGCGCTCCACGGGCCGTTCGGCGGCCGCCCGGGCCACCTCGGCCGACGGCGCCTCGGGGGCGGTCAGCGCGGCGACGCCGGTGACGGCGGCCAGGGCGACCGTTCCGGCGATCAGGGACATGGTGCGGTTCACTGCTGGCTCCCGTCGGGACGCTCACTGCCGTAGTCGTGGCCGTAGGGGTCCTGGCCGTACCCGGCGCCGTACTCCTGGCCGTACTCCTGGCCGTAGGGGCCGCCGTACTCCTGGCCGTCCTGCCGGTGGCCCTGGGTGTCGGGGTCCGGCGCGTACGCCTCCCCGGCGACGAAGTCGCCGTAGGGGCCGCTGTACCCGCCTGCGTACTCGCCGCCGCCCGCGGGGGCCGCGGGGTCGCCGGCGGTGTGGCCGTACGGGTCGTAGGCGTCGGCGGGCCAGCCGCCGTTCCCGTGGCCGCCGCCGGGCTGCGCCGCGGCGGCGTAGGCCTCCTCGGCGGGCAGGTCGGGCCGGTCGTCGCCGGGACGGCCGTCGTCCGCACGGGCGCCGGCGGGGCCCGGGTACGGCTCGCCGGACTGCTGGTGCGGCACGGCGGCCCCCTGTGCGGGGGGCTCCTGTGCGGCGGGGTCCTGCGCGGCGGCCTCCGCCTCGGCCTGGGCGCGCAGCCTGCGGGCCCGGCGGCCGTCGCCCTCCAGGTCCTCCGCGGTGATCGCGGGGGCCTCGTCGGGCAGGTCGTCGTCGATGTCGCGGCGGCGGCCCGGGAGGGCGAGCACGATCAGCGTGAGGGCGAGCAGGCCCTGCGCGCCCAGCCACACGGTGTGCGTCAGCGCGTTCTCGTGGGTGACCTCCAGCGCGCCGCCGCCGGGCGGGAGCCGGAAGCCCTGGGCCCAGCCGTCGAGCTTCACCGGGGTGAGCCCGGCGCCGTCCACGGTGGCGGTCCAGCCGTCGTCGAAGGTGTCGGCCAGGCGCAGGACACGGCCCTCCGGACCGGCCGGGATCCGGCCGGCCACGTCCACCGGGCCCGCGGCGACCGGCTCGGCCTTGCCCGCGGGGGCGTCCTCGGAGGGCAGGACCACGGCGCGGGAGACCTCGCGGTCCAGGCGCCACAGGCCGCTGCCGTCCTGCTGGCTCAGCCGGCTCAGGCCGGGGGTGGCGTCCAGCACGCGGGTGATCTCGCGCGGGGCGCCCGGGCGGACCAGGACGTAGCGGATGGCGAAGTCGCCGAGCTCGTCGGTCTGGTCGGCGCCGGAACCGGCGACCAGGTGGGCGACCACCTTGTCGAGGACCGTGTTGTCGCCCATGGTGAGCGCCGCGTCGGCGTCGCCGAGGCGGGCGCCGGAGCCGCGGACCAGGGTGTAGCCGACGTGGGCCGGGGAGGTGCTGTCCAGGACCAGGGTGCGGGCCTGGTCGGCGTCGCCGCTCTCCTCGGCGACGAACGCGGGCACCTGCACCGGGTCGCGGCGCTCCAGCGGCCCCTCGGCGCCGGCGGCCATCCAGCCGAAGGCCGCGATCAGCGGGCCGACCGCGGCGGCGAGACCGATCAGCGCGGCGACCGGCTGACGCCAGCCGAAGCTCTGCTCGGCGACCCGCGAGCGCGCGCCGTCCGCGCCGATGGCGGCGGCGCACAGCAGGGCCAGGCCGTAGACCAGGGTGGCCGGGCCGGCCCAGGCGGAGCGGTTGGACAGGGCGGCGAAGAGCAGGGCGATCAGGGCGACGACCCAGGCGCCCGCGACCGGAGTGCGGCGCTCGTCGCGCAGCAGGGCGGCCAGCGCCGCCAGGACGATGCCGACCAGCAGCAGCCCGCCGACCGTGCCGGGCCCGCCGGGGCTGGCGCCGAGCAGGTCCAGCGGCGAGGCGGCGCCGACGCCGAAGTCCATGCCGGCCTCGGTGAAGAAGCCGGTGGGCAGCAGCGAGAGCGACCAGGGCGCGAGCACCAGCAGGGGTGTGCCCAGCTGGGCCAGCAGCCGCAGCGCGTAGGGCACCAGGTCCCGGCGGCGCAGCACGAGCACGATGACCCCGACGACCAGGGCGAGCGGCCACACGATGGGCGTGAACGCCGTGGTGAGGGTGAGCAGCAGGGTGTAGGCCCAGGTGGCGCGCCAGGTGCCGCGGGCGTCGCCGCGCGCGGTGAGCCCGCTCGCCGCGACCGCGGCGCGGGCCATCAGCGGCAGCACCATGGCCAGCACGGCCGTGCCGAGACGGCCGCCGGCCAGGGCGCCCGTCGCGGCGGGCAGGAACGCGTAGACCACGGAGGCCCAGGCGCGCAGCAGCCGGGAGGGGACCAGCGGGCGGGAGGCGAAATAGGCGCTCAGGCCGGCCAGCGGCACCGAGCAGACCAGCAGGAAGGTGACCGCGAGACCCGCGGAGCCGCCGAACAGCGTGCCGAGGGCGGCGATCACCGCGAGGTACGGGGGCGCGGCGCCGGTGCCGCCGGCGCCCACCGCGTGCCAGGCGGAGGTGTAGGCCGCCCACAGGTCGAAGGCGCTGTCGGGGGCGGGCAGCAGGGCGCCGCCGGCCAGCGCTCCGCCGGAGAACAGCGAGCGGCAGGCGACCAGCGAGACCAGCAGGAGCAGCGCGAAGAGGACCGGGGCGGGGTTGCGGGCGACCCGCTTGAGGCGGGCGTGCTGCTCGGGCGCGACGAACGCCTCGTCCGAGTCGCCGCCGCCGCCGTGCCGGCCCGCGCCGGTGGTGGCGTCCGGGTCGGAGCGGTCGGTCAGGCTGCCCGCGGCCTGTTCGAGGGTGGCCCTCAGAGTGGCGCCGCGGGGCGGGAAGAGCTCCTTCAGCTCGCTCCTGGGGACCTCGGGGCGGCCTCGGCGGCGGCGCCCGGCGAGGATCCGCTCGGGGCGCAGCAGGACGCCGAGCAGGCCGCGGATCTCGTCGACGGCCTGTCCGGGGAGCTTGCCGACGAGGTAGCCCAGGGTGCGCAGCACGGTGCCGACGACCAGGCGCAGGAGCACCCAGGGCAGCGCGGAGCCGGGGCTGTTGACCAGCAGGGTGTAGACGGCGCCGGCCTTGTCCACGCGGTGCGGGGAGGCGACGGTGCGTCCCACGCAGTCGACGTCGCGGCGCTCGCGGGAGGCGGCCTCGGCGTGCCGGACGACGGCCTCGGGGGCGACCAGGACGAGGTGGCCGCGGGACTGGGCGCGCCAGCACAGGTCGATGTCGTCGCGCATCAGCGGCAGCCTGCGGTCGAAGCCGCCGAGCTCCTCGTAGACGTCGCGGCGGATCAGCATGCCGGCGGTGGAGACGGCGAGGGCGGGCTTGACGAAGTCGTGCTGCCCCTGGTCCTGTTCGCGGCGGTCCAGGCCCGTCCAGCGGCGGCCGCTGTTGGCGATGGTGACGCCGGTCTCGAGGAGCTGGCGGCGGTCGTACCAGCCGCGCAGCTTGGGTCCGACGACGGCGACGGCGCGGCCGGCCTCGGCCTCGCGCTCGACGACGGACAGCATCTGGGCGAGGGCGTCCGGGGCGGGCGCGCAGTCGTCGTGGAGCAGCCAGAGCCAGTGCACCGGCTCGCCGTGCGGCAGGTCGGGGAGGTCGTAGGCGTCGTCCCGCCAGCTGCGGGTGGCCGGGTCCCAGCCGCTGGGCCTCTTGAGGTACGGCAGGTCCTCGGGGGTGAGGACGGGCGCCGTGCGGTGCGCCTCGTCGACGGCCTGGCCGAAGCCGGTGCGCCGGGCGAGGTGCAGGACGCGGTCGGGGCCGAGCGCCTCGGTGACCAGGCGCGCGGAGTCGTCGGCGCTGCCGGTGTCGGCGGCGAAGGCGTCCTGGACCGGACGCTCCTGGCCGAGCAGCCCCGCGAGCGCTTCGGGGAGCCAGCGGGCGCCGTCGTGTGCGACGAGCACCGCCGTGACCACATGGCGCGGGAACTCGGGAGTGGCGGCGTCCTGAGGGACTGCCGTTTGGCTGTGCACGGTCATCGAGGTACAGGCCCCGGTTCGATGGACTGCGGTGGACGCCCCCACCCCCGGCGCAGGCGGCAGCCCGGAGGCTGCGGCCTCGGCCGGTGACGGCGTGGCGTCTCGGACGGAGAGCCACACTAACGGCTGCACGACAAACGGCCCGCCGCCTGTGGAGAACCACGGGCGACGGGCCGTACGTTGTGGAACGAACTGTGCCGTCTGTCCGGTCGCCGGGAGGCGTCCGGACCGTCAGACGGCGGCCTTCTTGAGCCTGCGGCGCTCCCGCTCGGAGAGCCCTCCCCAGATCCCGAAGCGCTCGTCGTTGGCGAGCGCGTACTCCAGGCATTCGGAGCGCACCTCGCAGGCGAGACAGACCTTCTTGGCCTCCCGCGTGGAGCCGCCCTTCTCCGGGAAGAAGGACTCGGGGTCGGTCTGGGCGCACAGCGCGCGCTCCTGCCAGCCGAGCTCCTCGTTCGCGTCGTCGACCAGCAGTTGCTGCACCAGCTCGGTCATGCTGCGCCCCTCGTCTGTCTTTCCGCGTCCCCGTGATGTCCCCGTGTGATTCGGCCGTTACTGACTGTGGCCGAACGACACGAGTGAAATTACAAGTGTGCCGCTCCGGGCGAGTCAAGCCAGGATCTGCTATTGAGCCCCTTATTCACCCTGCGGAACCAAGGTCCCGTCGAAAGTGTTCAAATCATCCTGAACTTCCACGGGCTGACATTGGCTCAGCAGACGCCGCCCGGTGAGCTCGATCACAGGAGGATCAGGGCTCGCCAGGAGGCGATCGGCACCGACAGGTTTGACGCGACCGGTTGTGCGCCATGTGTCCCGGCCGCACGCGGCACAAACCTTCCTTCTCTCAAGACGACCCCAGAAGGTGAAGTTCGTCCCATTCGCGCGTGGCCAGGTTGACACCCGAGGTGTGAGCCGCTGTGCTGTGGGGCATGTTCGCGAACTCGGCATCCGCCCCGGCCCGTTCTCTCGGGTTCCTCGGTGCTGCTCTCGTTCGCCGCTGTTGTCGCCGCACCGGCTGTTGAGCCTCTGACGCTCCGGCCGTAGCCCGCCCGACGACCCCCGGGCCGGCCACGCGCACCCTTCCGGGACGCCTCGTCCCCACCGCCTTCCGCGGCCCGCACCCGGGCCCAGCCGTCACGGTCCGTGACCCGGACCCGGCACGGGCGGCGCCGCACACCCCCCACCGCCCTCCTCGCCCCAGGAAACAGCGCACCCATGAACAGCGACAGCGACCTGCAGATCGCCGGCGACATCCTCGAGGTCCTCCACCTGCTCCGGCCGCAGCCCGAACACCCCTCCACCGTGGCCGACTTCGTCGGGCTCTCCCGGACGGTCGCCGCGGACCGCGCCCGGTGGGAGCACCTGGTCCGGTACGACGCCACCACCCGCTGGTACCACCGCGTGCAGGCCGGGCCGGGGTACGAGGTGTGGCTGCTGTCCTGGCTGCCCGGCCAGGGCACCGGACTGCACGACCACGGCGCCTCCTCCGGCGTGCTCACCGTCCTGGACGGCGCCCTCACCGAGCACCGCGCCGCCGGCGGCCGCTCCGGTCCCGCGCGCCGCACGCTGGGGACGGGCGCCCAGCGGGTCTTCGCCCCGGGCTACGTGCACGAGATCGTCAACGACTCCCTGGAACCGGCGGTCAGCCTGCACGTCTACTTCCCGGGCCTGACCGAGATGCCCATGCACACGCCCGCGCGCCCCGGCGCCCGGGCGGCCGTCTGACGCGCCGCCGCACGCCCGTGGCCGCCTGCCGGTCACCGGGGCGCGCCTGCGAGACTGGGGCGCATGCGCATTGTGGTTCTGGCAGGCGGCATCGGCGGTGCCCGGTTCCTGCGTGGTCTGAAGGCGGCGGCGCCCGAGGCGGACGTCACCGTGATCGGCAACACCGGGGACGACATCCACCTCTTCGGGCTGAAGGTCTGCCCGGACCTCGACACGGTGATGTACACCCTGGGCGGCGGCATCAACGAGGAGCAGGGCTGGGGAAGGGCCGACGAGACCTTCCACGTCAAGGAGGAACTCAACGCCTACGGAGTGGGCCCCGACTGGTTCGGGCTCGGCGACCGTGACTTCGCCACCCACATCGTCCGCACCCAGATGCTGGAGGCCGGCTACCCGCTGAGCGCGGTCACCGAGGCGCTGTGCGACCGGTGGAAGCCGGGCGTGCGGCTGATCCCGATGTCCGACGACCGGGTGGAGACCCATGTCGCGGTGACCCTGGAGGACGGCGAGCGGCGCGCGGTGCACTTCCAGGAGTACTGGGTGCGGCTGCGGGCCTCGGTCCCGGCGGAGGCGATCGTGCCGGTCGGCGCCGAGCAGTCCAAGCCCGCGCCCGGTGTGCTGGAGGCGATCGCCGGGGCCGACGTGATCCTCTTCCCGCCGTCCAACCCGGTCGTCTCGGTCGGCACCATCCTCGCCGTGCCCGGCATCCGCGAGGCGATCGCCGAGGCCGGGGTGCCGGTGGTGGGCCTCTCCCCCATCGTCGGGGACGCCCCCGTGCGCGGGATGGCCGACAAGGTGCTGGCGGCGGTGGGCGTGGAGGCCACGGCCGCGGCGGTCGCCGAGCACTACGGCTCGGGGCTGCTGGACGGCTGGCTGGTCGACACGGTCGACGCCGGCACGGTGGAGCGGGTGGAGGCGGCGGGCATCCGCTGCCGGGCCGTGCCGCTGATGATGACGGACCTGGACGCCACCGCGGCGATGGCCCGCGAGGCGCTGGCCCTCGCCGAGGAGGTGCGGGAGGCGTGAGCGGCGAGCGGCGGGCCGAGCGGCCGGAGTTCAGGGTGTGGGCGGTCGAGGGGCTGCCCGAGGTCCGCGAGGGCGACGACCTCGCCAAGCTGATCGCCTCCGCGGAGCCGGACCTGGCGGACGGCGACGTGGTCCTGGTCACCTCCAAGGTCGTCTCCAAGGCGGAGGGCCGGATCATGGCGGCCGCCGACCGGGAGGCCGCGATCGACGCCGAGACGGTCCGGGTGGTCGCCCGGCGCGGCACGCTGCGGATCGTGGAGAACCGGCAGGGGCTGGTGATGGCCGCGGCCGGCGTGGACGCCTCCAACACCCCCGCGGGGACGGTCCTGCTGCTGCCCGAGGACCCCGACGCCTCGGCGCGCGCGATCCGGGAGGGCCTGCGGGCCGCGCTCGGCGTGGAGGTCGGCGTGGTCGTCACCGACACCTTCGGACGGCCGTGGCGCAACGGGCTCACCGACGTCGGCATCGGCGCGGCCGGGGTGCGGGTGCTGGACGACCTGCGGGGCGGGACCGACGCGTTCGGCAACCCGCTCTCCGCGACGGTGGTCGCCCTCGCGGACGAGCTCGCGGCCGCGGGCGACCTGGTCAAGGGCAAGGCCGCCGGGCGGCCGGTGGCCGTGGTGCGCGGGCTCCCCCACCTCGTCGGCGGCCAGGGCGACGCCGCGGGCGCGCGGGCGCTCGTGCGGTCGGCCCGGGACGACATGTTCCGGCTGGGCACCTCCGAGGCGGTACGGGAGGCCGTCGCGCAGCGGCGCACCGTGCGGGCGTTCACCGACGAGCCGGTCGACGCCGGAGCGGTGCGGCGGGCCGTGGCGGCGGCGGTGACCGCGCCCGCTCCGCATCACACGACGCCGTGGCGGTTCGTGCTGCTGGAGAGCGAGGAGTCGCGCGTCCGGCTGCTGGACGCGATGAAGGACGCCTGGATCGCCGACCTGCGCCGGGACGGCAAGAGCGAGGAGTCGATCGCGAAGCGGGTGCGACGCGGCGACGTGCTGCGCGACGCGCCGTACCTGGTGGTGCCCTGTCTGGTCATGGAGGGCTCGCACCACTACGGCGACGCCCGGCGCGACGGGGCGGAGCGGGAGATGTTCGTGGTCGCCATGGGCGCGGGCGTGCAGAACTTCCTGGTCGCGCTGGCCGGGGAGCGGCTGGGCTCGGCCTGGGTGTCGTCCACCATGTTCTGCCGGGACGTGGTGCGCGAGGTCCTGGACCTGCCCGAGGGCTGGGACCCGATGGGGGCGGTCGCGGTCGGGCATCCGGCCGGGGAGCCCCGCGCGCGGGCGGAGCGGGACGCGGAGACCTTCCTCACGGTGCGCTGACGCCGCCGGGAGCACGGGGCGGCTCCGGACGGCCCGTACCCTCGGGGGCATGGCAGGACGTTTCGCGCCGCGGGCGCCCCGGGGCGGCGGTGTCCCCCGGCAGGCCGAGGTGCCCGGAGCCGTCCGGGAAGTGGTCCCGGACGGACCGGTCGACCTCCCCCTGGTGCTCGGAGTGCTGCGGCGCGGGGCCGGCGACCCGTCGTTCCGGATCACCCCGGACGGCGCGGTGTGGCGGGCCACCCGCACGCCGCTGGGCCCCGGCTCGCTCCGGGTGACCGCACGGCCCTCGCTGGGCACGGTGCGCGGCGAGGCCTGGGGTCCGGGCGCGCCGTGGCTGCTGGAGCGGCTGCCGGAGCTGGTCGGCATGGAGGACGACCCCTCGGTGTTCGTGCCGCACCACCCGCTGCTGGCGCTGACCGCCCGCCGGGTGCCGGGCCTGCGGCTGACCCGGACCGGGCTGGTGCTGGAGTCGCTGATCCCCTCGGTGCTGGAGCAGAAGGTCACCGCCGACGAGGCCTACCGGGGGTGGCGCCGGCTGCTCCAGGCGTTCGGCGAGCCCGCGCCGGGCCCCGCCCCGGAGGGGATGCGCGTGATGCCGCACCCGCGGGCCTGGGCGCTGGTGCCGTCCTGGGAGTGGCACCGCGCGGGGGTCGACGACAAGCGGGCGGCGACGATCCTGCGGGCGGTGCGGGTCTTCGAGCGGATGGAGGAGGCGGCCGCCATGCCGCCCGCGGCGGCCCGGGCCCGGCTTGAGGTGCTGCCCGGCATCGGACCGTGGACCTCGGCCGAGGTGGTGCAGCGCTCGCACGGAGCGGCGGACGCGGTGACCACCGGCGACCTGCACCTGCCGGGCATCGTGGGTCACGCGCTGGCCGACGACCGGGACGCCGACGACGAGGCGATGCTGCGGCTGCTGGAGCCGTACGCGGCGGCCGGCCAGCGGCACCGGGCGGCCCGCCTGGTGCTGCTCAGCGGGCGGACGCCCGCGCGGCGGGCGCCGAAGATGCGACGGAGCGACATCAGCGTCTGGTGACCCCGGGGGCGTCACGTGACGCCCCTCGGCCCGCGCCCCCGCGCCCCCGCGGCGAACGGGGCGAGCATGCGGGGCCGTGGCGAACGGGACGGTCACGCGGGCCCGCACGGAGCGGGGCGCGCGAAAGGGCCCGCGCCGAAGAGGACAGTCACGTGGTCCCGCACACAGCGGCTCGGGCACGTAGGCTCGCGCGGGAAGGGCCGGGCGAGTGGGCCCGCGCCGAAGAGGACAGTCACGCAGGCCCGCACGCAGCGGGACCGGCACGTAGGCCCTCGCGGAGGAGAACCGGCAGGCGGGCCCCGGGCGGGGCGTGAGTCGGAGCGCCCCCGGAGAACGCGGCGGACCCCGGGGGCGTGGACGGGGCGGTCAGGCCACGTCGGAGGAGAACCGCACCGCGCCCGCGGGGATGCGCGCGTCGCACCAGATCCGCGCCCCGGCCCGCAGCTCGTTGTCCGGGCCGACGAACGCGCCGTCGCCGATCACCGCGCCGGTGAGGACCGTGCGCTCGCCGATGTGCGCGCCGGCGCCGACCAGGGAGTCGGTGATGACCGCGCCGGGGCTCACCACCGCGCCCGGCAGGATGGTCGAGCCGCTGATCCGCGCGCCGCCGGCGACCTGCGCGCCCTCGCCGACCACGGTGCCGCCGGTGAGCTTGGCGTCGGCGGCCACCACCGCCGACGGCAGCACCAGCCGGTCGCCGCAGCGGCCGGGCACGGCGGGCGAGGGGGCGCGGCCCAGGACCAGGTCGGCCGAGCCGCGGACGAAGGCCTCGGGGGTGCCGAGGTCCAGCCAGTAGGTGGAGTCGACCATGCCCTGCAGGTGGGCGCCCGCGGCGAGCAGGTCGGGGAAGGTCTCCCGCTCGACGGAGACCGGCCGCCCCGCCGGGATGGTGTCGATCACCGAGCGCCGGAAGACGTAGCAGCCGGCGTTGATCTGGTCGGTGACGATCTCCTCGGGCGTCTGCGGCTTCTCCAGGAACGCCGTCACCCGGCCCGTGGCGTCGGTCGGGACCAGCCCGTAGGCGCGCGGGTCGGCGACCTTGGTGAGGTGGAGGGAGACGTCCGCCCCGCCGGCGGCGTGGGTGCGGACCAGGGCGCGGATGTCGAGGCCGGTGAGGATGTCGCCGTTGAAGACGAGGACGGGCTCGTCGGGGCCCGATCTCAGCCGGGTCGCCGCGTTGCGGATGGCGCCGCCGGTGCCCAGCGGCTCCCGCTCGGTGACGTACTCGAGGTGCAGGCCCAGCGCGGAGCCGTCGCCGAAGTACGGCTCGAACACCTCGGCCAGGTAGGACGTGGCGAGCACCACGTGCTCCACGCCCGCCGCGGCGGCCCGGGCCAACTGGTGCGTGAGGAACGGAACCCCGGCCGCGCGGACCATGGGCTTCGGCGTGTTCACCGTCACCGGGCGCAGCCGGGTGCCCTTGCCGCCGACCAGGAGGATCGCTTCTGTCACCTGTCGTCTCTGCTTCCTGCCGGGACCGGCCGATCTTGATGTCGGCCGGCCAGTGTACGCAGACCGTTCGATGGCTGTGCGAGCGTCAGGAGCCGGCCGGCCCCCCACGCCCCGGCGTCAACGTCCCTGGTAACGGGCCGAGGTCGTCCGGGCCTTGCCGAGCTTGCTGTAGAGGCGGCCGCCCGGGCAGCTCGTGGCGAATCCGTCCCGGTGCCCGGAGATGGTGTTCAGTCGTACATTCTTGCCTTTTCGGTAGCGGTTGCCACCGCCCGACTTCAGATAGGTCTTGCCCTTCGGGTTCATGCCGTGCAGGCCGAGCTTCCACGCCGTCAGGCGGGCGATCCCGCGCACGGCCTTGGCGGAGGGCTTGGTGTACCCAAAGCTGCCGATCACGGCGATGCCCATGCTGTTGCTGTTGAAGCCCAGCGTGTGGGCGCCCATCACGGGGCGGGCGACGCCGCCCGCGCGGCCCTCGTAGATCTTGCCGCACTTGTCGACGAGGAAGTTGTAGCCGATGTCCCGCCAGCCCATGCTGCCCACGTGGTAGCGGTAGATACTGCGGATGACCGAGGGCGCCTGGGAGCAGGTGTACCCGTTGCCGGTCGCGGTGTGGTGCACGAAGGCCACCTTGACCTTGCTGGTGTACACGAACCCCCGCTCCCGCAGGCCCTCGTTCGCCTTCCAGCCCTTGCGGGTGACGATCGCGGGGCGCGGGCCGATGTACGGGGCGGCCAGCGGCTCGTCCACCACGTCCTCGGCGGCCGGGTCGGCCGGGGCGGGCGCCTCCGGCGTGGCGTCCGGGTCGGGGGTCACCGCGCGCAGGGCGGCGGCCTGCCGTTCGGTCGCCGCCCGGCTCAGCGCGGGCAGCACCTCCGGTCCGGCGCCGGACCGGGCCGGGGCGCCCGCGCGGCCGGCCGGGGCCCCGGCGGCGGAACCGTCGCCCGGGTCGACGAGTTCGGCGCGCAGGCCCGACGGGAGCACGGGGACCGCGCCGTCCTCGACGTGCGCGTCCGCCTCCGGTCTGGCCCGCACCTCCACGCCGTCGGAGGCGCCGACCCAGAGCGGGGCGGTGCCGCCCCGGGCCGCCTTCTCGGCCGTGCCGGGGTCGGCGCCGTGCTCGGAGGTGTGGGTCTCCAGGTCCTTCCAGTCGCTCCACCCGCCGGTCGCGGCCGCGTGGGTGCGGACCTGGACCCGGCCGTGGAACTCGGCGTCCGGGTCGTCCCAGACCACGCCGAGGAGGGAGAACGGCCGCACGTGCTGCCGGACGAGGCCCCGCTCGGCCAGGCCGGGGGCGGCGGTGGCGGCCCGGCGGCCGGCGAGGGGTGCGAGGGGCAGCGACTGGGTGGAGCCGGCGTCCCGCGCCTCCGCCGCGACGGCGCGGAGGGCGGGTCCCTGCGCCATGGCGGGGGCCGCCGCCACCACGGCGAGCGGGACGACCAGCGTGGTCGCGCAGGTGATGCCCAGTGAGGAGGTGAGGGAGGGGGCGAATGTGGAAGAGAGGAGTCCGCGCATACCCCAAATCCTGGACATAATCGGACATTCTTGTCCATCGTTCCCCTGACGGCCTGTCGGGCGTCGTTCCGCCGAACCGGTTGCGCCGACCCGTCTCCGGCGCCCCGGCGGCCTCCCCGCGGCGCGTAGGCTGGGGCCCGTGAACGCCACCGACCGCACCCCCGCCGACCTGCTGCGTTCCGCGCTCGCCGCGGACGCCGCGCGCCCCCTGGTGACCTTCTACGACGACGCCACCGGTGAGCGCGTCGAACTCTCCGTCGCCACCTTCGCCAATTGGGTGGCCAAGACGGCGAACTACCTCCAGGACGAGCTGTCCACCGAGCCGGGCGACCGGGTGGCGCTGCTGCTGCCCGGGCACTGGCAGACGGCCGTCTGGCTGATGGCCTGTCACTCCGTCGGCGTGGTCGCGGCTCCGGGCGGCGACCCGGGCGCGGCGGACCTGGTCGTCTCCGGGCCGGACACGCTGGAGGCCGCGCGGGCCTGCTCCGGCGAGCGGATCGCGCTCGCGCTGCGGCCGCTCGGCGGGCGCTTTCCCCAGCCCCCGGCGGGCTTCCGCGACTACGCGCTCGAAGTGCCGGGGATGGGCGACCGGTTCGCGCCGTACGCGCCCGTCGACCCCGACGAGCCCGCGCTGGTCGTCGCCGGCCGGGAGTTCAGCGGGGCCGAGGTGGTGGAGCGGGCACGGGCCGAGGCTCCCGGCCTCGGCCTGACCGGACCCGTCTCACGGATCCTCAGCGCCCTGCCGTACGACACCTGGGCGGGCGTCGCGGCGGGTCTGTACGCGCCGCTGGCGATCGGCGGCTCGGTGGTCCTGTGCCGCAACCTCGACCAGCTCTCCGACGAGGCCCTGGCCAACCGGGTGGACTCCGAGCGGGTCACGGCGACGGCACGCTGAGCCGCACGCCCTGCGCGGGCCGGGGCGGCCCCGGGCAGGGCGGCGCGCCGAACCCGGACACGGGGCGTCCCCGCGGGCCCGGTCGGCGGGGCGTCGCCGCGGGCCCACGCGGCAGGCGGCGTACCCAGTCCCGGGCGCGAGGCGTCCGCACGGGCCGAGACGGCACGGCATTGCCTCGGGCCGAGGCAGCGGAGCGTCGGCATGGGCCGAGGCGGCGGGGCATTGCCTCGGGCCCTCGCGGCAGGCGGCGTACCCGCCTCCGGGCGCGGGGCGCCCGCACGGGCCGAGACGGCGGGGCGTCGCCGCGCGCCCTCGCGGCAGGCGGCGGGTCCCGCGGAACGGGCCGCTCAGGTGCCCCGTGAGGGCGAAGTTGTCGCCCACCCGGCCGCACCGGCGGGAGAGCGCGGCGCCGGGCGGGCATGGCACCGGGGTGCCACCCGTGTCGTCGCCCACCCCGCCCCGCCGTCGCCGGCTCCGGATCGCCGTCGTCACCCTCGGCACGCTCACGGCCGTGCTGCTGATCGCCGCGCTGCTGGCCGGCTGGGCCGCCTACAGCCGGCTCAGCGAGAACGTCACCTCCGACGAGACGACCGCCGCCGAGCTCGCCCGGCACGCCGCGGAGCGGCCGAGGCGGCTGGCCCCGGACGCCCGCAACGTGCTGCTGATCGGCTCGGACACCCGCTCCGGCAAGGGCAACGCCCGCTACGGCCCGAACCTCGGCGGCGAGCGCTCCGACACCACGATCCTGCTGCACCTGGCCGGCGACCGGCACAGCGCCGTCGCCGTCTCCCTGCCGCGCGACCTGATGGTGCGCGTCCCCGCCTGCCGCGACCGCGACGGCCGCGGCACCACGGCCGCCCGCCTCGCCCAGTTCAACAGCGCCTACTCCACCGGCGGCCCCGCCTGCACCATCCGGACCGTGGAGAGGACGACCGGGGTGCGCGTCGACCACCACATGGTGGTCGACTTCCACGGCTTCAAGGAGATGGTGGACGCCGTCGACGGCGTCGACATGTGCCTGGCCGAGCCGGTGCGGGACAGGGCGGCGAAACTGGACCTCCCGGCCGGACGGGTCACCCTGGACGGCGAGCAGGCCCTCGGCTGGGTCCGCGCCCGCAAGTCCCTCGGCGACGGCAGCGACACCGCGCGGATGGAGCGGCAGCAGCGCTTCCTGGGCGCCCTGGTGCAGAAGGTCCGCAGCGACCACGTCCTCTACAACCCGCTGCGGCTCTACCCGGTGCTCCACGCGGCCACCTCCTCGCTGACCACCGACCCGGGCCTGGCGGGCCTGCGGGACCTGTACGGCTTCGTGCGCGAGCTGCGCGGCATCCCCTCCGAGCGGATCCGGTTCACCACCGTGCCGCGCGAGGCCTACCCGGCCGACCCCAACCGCGACCGGCTCCTCCAGCCGGCCGCCGACCGTCTCTTCCGGCTGCTGCGCCACGACCGCCCCGTGCCCGTCACGGCGCCGGCCGTCACCGGCCGCACGGGCGCCGACGACGCGCCCGGCGCCCCCGCGGCGCCCGCCCCCTCGCCCTCCTTCAGCGGCAGCACCGCCGCGGAGGACCCCTGCGGGTGAACGTCGGCCGCACGGGAACCGAAACTTCTCCTCATGCCCGGTCGAGCACAGGTAAAACCATGGCCAAGGCGTAGCACAGAGGTAACAGAATGGGGCAGATTGCCCGGTTGTAGGGAAGTGGAATGTGTCACCGTCGTCGCTGGTCGCCGGTGCGGGCGGATAGTGTGAGCGATCCGGTGCCCCGGCCAGGGTCCGTCCTGCGGTCGGCACCATGACGAGACCCCGCGCCTGGGGGAAGGCGCCGTGGCCCCGACGGAGGACTCAGCAACCGTGGACGCGCATGGCCGTGGGCGGGCGGACAACATCGATCCCGCCGACCAGTGGGTGCTCAACCCGCAGACCGGCGAGTACGAACTGCGACTGAGCAGTCCCGTTCCGCAGTCGTCGCCCCCGCCGGTACCGGGTCCGCGCCGCCCGGCTCCCCGTGAGGGAGGCGTGCCGCGCGACCGCACCTCCCACGAGGCCGGCTACAGCAGTGAGGCCCCCGCGCGCCCGCGTCCCGGACGCGAGGTCCCGCCGCCGCGCAGGCGCCGCGGTGAGCCCGAGGAGCCGGAGACCGGCCGCCGCCGTGGCCGCCCGAAGAAGAAGAGCAAGGCCAAGAAGATCCTCGCCTGGACCGGCGGTTCGCTGGCCTTCGTGATCCTCGCGACCTCGGGCTACGGCTACTGGTACATCAAGGACCTCGAGGACAACATCCAGAAGACCAACTGCGGCGACGCCTGCTCCGACGGGTTCGCCAAGGACGAGGCCTTCAACCTCCTGATCATCGGCACCGACAAGCGCACCGGCAGCGGCAACAAGGGCTACGGCGACAAGAACAGCGTCGGCCACGCCGACACCACGCTGCTGCTGCACGTGGCCGAGGACCGCAGCAACGCCACGGTGCTGAGCATCCCGCGCGACCTGGTCATCGACATCCCGGACTGCGAGACCGTCGCCCAGGACGGCTCCAGCAAGATCGTGCCGGGCACGCCGAACACCCGCTTCAACGAGAGTCTCGGGCAGGGCGGCCGCAACGCGGGCTGCACCGCCAAGACCATCAAGGAAGTCACGGGCATCAAGGTCGACCACTTCATGGTCGCCGACTTCAACGCCGTGAAGACGCTGACCGCCGCCATCGACGGCGTCGAGGTGTGCGTCGAGAAGGCGGTCGACGACCCCAAGTCGCACCTGAAGCTGCCGGCCGGCAAGTCGACCATCGAGGGCGAGCAGGCCCTCGCCTTCCTGCGCACCCGCTACAGCTTCGGCAACTCCGGCGACCTGGACCGGATCAAGGCCCAGCAGGCCTTCCTCGCCTCGATGATGCGCAAGATGTCCTCCGGCGACACCCTCAAGAGCCCGACCAAGCTGAACAACCTGGCGCAGGCCGCGACCAAGGCCCTCGAGGTGGACGAGGCGATCGGCTCCGTCTCGGTGCTCAAGGACATCGCGCTGGAGATCAAGCAGGTCAACCCGAAGAACATGTCCTTCGTGACGGTTCCGGTCATCGACAACCCGGCCGAGCCGACCCCGGTCACCGTGGTGCCCAACCCGGCCAAGGCCCCGCAGGTCTTCGACCTGATCCGCGAGGACGTCTCCTTCACCGAGGTGAAGAAGCAGAAGCAGAAGCAGAAGGACGCCGACGCCGCCCGCCTCAAGGGTTCCAAGGCCGACCCCTCCGACGTGCGGGTGCAGGTCTTCAACGGCGGCGCCAAGTCCGGTGCCGCCTCGGCGACCCTGACCTGGCTGCAGAACGACGAGGGCGTCCTCAAGTCGGACAACGGCGGCAACGCCGACGCCACGCAGAAGAAGACGACGCTCGAGTACGCCCCGGACCAGGCCGACCAGGCCCGGGCACTGGCCGCGATGATGGGGCTCCCGGGCTCGGCGCTCAAGGAGGGGGAGAGCGCCACCAACTCCCAGGGCCTGCCGACCATGACATTGGTCCTGGGCGAGGACTTCAAGGAGGCGGGCGTGCCGCTGACCGCGCCGGAGAAGGCGCCGGACGACATCGACAAGTCCACGGCCGACAAGGTTCAGTGCGCCAAGTAACGCGCATCACACGCCAGTTGGCGAAACGCACAGCACAGAGCACGCAACGAAAAGACCGCCTCGCGCATCTCACAGGTGAGACGCGCGGGGCGGTCCCGTAGGCGGGCGAGGACAGGGGGAGGGGCACGAATGGCACAGACGCGTGTGCGCGGTGAGGGCCGGCGCCGCCGCTCTGCGGGGGACGCGGCCGACCTGGGGTGGGACGACGGCCTGTACGGGGCCGACGGCGCCGAGGACGGACCGCTCGGCGAGGACGGGGACCGCTCCGACACGTCCCCCCGGGACGGCGGCCGGCACGGGGGCGGCCGTGGCCGCGGCAGCCGCAGACGCGGCAGCGGCGGGCGAAGACGCCGCGTCCTGCGCTGGACGGGCCTGACGCTCGCCTTCCTGCTGGTCGGCACGGGAGTGGCGGGGTACCTGTACTACCAGCACCTCAACGACAACATCCGGACGGACGCCCGCGCCGGCGGCACGTCCCACGCCAAGAAGACGAAGCCGAACGCCGCCGGCCAGACTCCGCTGAACATCCTGATCATGGGGTCCGACGACCGCAACGATCCGCGGAACCTCAAGCTGGGCGGCAGCAAGGAGAACGTCGGGCAGAAGCCCCGGGCCGACGTGCAGATGCTCCTCCACATATCGGCGGACCGTAAGAGCGCCTCGATGGTGAGCATCCCGCGCGACACCATGGTCAAGATCCCCAAGTGCACGGACTCCGACGGCACGCCCTATCCGGAGACCTACGGAATGATCAACTCCACGTTGCAGCGCGGCGGCCCCGGCTGCACGCTGTCGACCTGGGAGAACCTCACCGGGGTCTACATCGACCACTGGATCGTCATCGACTTCATCGGCGTGGTGGACATGACGAACGCCATCGGCGGCGTCCCTGTCTGCGTCGAGGACAACGTCTGGGACCGGTCGACGGCGATGCAGCGAGGTGGTTCCGGGCTGAAGCTCAAGGCCGGGACCCGTCCCATCAAGGGTGAGCAGGCGTTGCAGTGGCTGCGGACCCGGCATGCCTGGGGCAGCGACCCGATGCGCGCCAAGGCCCAGCAGATGTACATGAACTCGATGATGCGCGAGCTCCAGAGCAAGAGCGTCTTCACCGACACCGGCGAGCTGACGGACCTGGCGGAGGCCGCCACCAAGGCGCTGAAGGTCTCCGAGGAGATCGGCACCGTGGCCAAGCTCGCGGATCTGGCCATGGAGTTGAAGGACGTCCCGGTCAACCGGATCACGACGACCACCATGCCCAACGTCCCGTACCCCCAGGACATCAACCGTCTGATCCCGAAGCCGGGCGACGCCGACAAGCTGTGGGCGATGCTCCAGGACGACGTGCCCTTCGACAGCAACGGCAAGAAGAAGGGCGCGGACACCGGTCCCAAGGACGAGGCTGCCCCCGACGGGGAGATCGCCGTCCAGGTCCGCAACGGCACGGCCGACGACACGCTCGGCGCCGTGCCGGGCCGCGCCCTGGCGATCAAGGACGCACTGGTGGGCGAGGGCTTCGAGCTCGCCGAGGTGGACAAGGCCGCGGCGGATCCCGCCAAGCGGACCGTGGTGCAGTACCCGAGCGCCGACCTGAAGGGCGACGCCCTGCGGGTCGCCGAGTCGCTGGGCATCCCCGCCGCCTCGGTGAAGAAGTCCTCCGAGGTGAACGGCGTGACGCTGACGGTGGGCGGCGACTGGCGTGAGGGCGCCACCTATCCGAAGGACAACGTGCTGGAGGAGGGCAAGCTCCCCGAGAGCGCGGGCGCGCAGAACGGCGCCGACAAGAAACAGTGCATGAAGGTCGCCGAGAAGATCTACACCTGGTAGACGCCTGGTCTCGCGGCGCTCCTACGGCGAAGGGCCCCGGTCGATCCGACCGGGGCCCTTCGTATGCCGTGACAGCGGCGCGTCAGTCGGCGGCCGGGGTGAGCACGGCCGGCCGGCGGGAGGCGATGACCTTGCGGGCCAGCGACTTCGGGCTGGTCAGGAAGCCCCAGCCCCAGGACATGTGCATGGTGGCCAGGGCGACGGGGATCTGCAGCCGCGCCTTGAGCGGGAGGCCCTTGCCGGCCGGGACGGACCCGGCGACGATCGCGGCCAGGTAGCCGCCGGGTATCACCAGCGCCCACGGGGTGAGCGCGACGCCCGCGACCAGGCCCGCGGCGATGGCGCACACGGCGGTCGGCGGGGCGAGGTAGCGCAGGTTGATGGAGCCCTGGTGGTAGCGGGCCACCACGTGCCGCCAGCGGCCGTAGTCCTTGTACTGCTTGGCGAGCGCCTTGACGCTGGGACGCGGCCGGTAGGAGACGCGCAGCTCGGGCGAGAACCAGATCAGACCGCCCGCCTCACGGATCCGGAAGTTGAGCTCCCAGTCCTGGGCGCGGATGAACTCCACGTTGTAGCCGCCCTGCTGCTCCAGCGCCTCGCGGCGGAAGACGCCCAGGTAGACCGTCTCGGCCGGGGCGGCGTCGCCACCGGTGTGGAAGGCGGCGTTGCCGACGCCGATCTTCGAGGTCATGGCGGCGGCGACCGCGTGCTCCCAGTCGTTCTCGCCCTCGGCGTGCATGATGCCGCCGACGTTCTGCGCGCCGGTCTCCTCCAGGAGGCGGACGGCGGTGGCGATGTAGTTCGGGGAGAGCATCCCGTGGCCGTCGACGCGGACCACTACGGGGTGGCGGGAGGCCTTGATCGCCGCGTTCAGGGCGGCGGGGGTGCGGCCGGTCGGGTTGGGGACCGTGTGCACCCGCGGGTCCTCGCGGACGAGTTCGGCGGCGATCTCGTCCGTGCGGTCCGTGGAGGGGCCGAGGGCGATCACGACCTCCATCTCGCCCGCGTACTCCTGGGCGAGGATCGCACGGACTGCCTCGCGAAGGTGCCGCTCCTCGTTGAGGACCGGCATGATCACGGACACGGCGGGAAGCTGCGCGGCGGAATTGGCGTTCATCAGGCCTCACGTTACCGCGATCGGGGGACACGGGCGCGCGCCGTCCTGCCGGGGGACCGGGCTGCAGATCGTATCGGCCTACCGTGCTCACGGAACGGATGCATATGGCCCGTTTACGGAGCCCCCGGCCCTCCCCAGGCCCTCGTGGAGGTGTACCGCCCCATGCCCGCCACACCGCCTCGACCTCCCGAACGACCGGACCCTCGGCGTCGTCGCCCGCAGCCCGGTCCGGTGCCGGGTTCCTCGCCCGCGCCGCGGGTCCCGCGCGGCGTGCGCACCGCCTCGCAGGAGTACGACTCCCCTGTCGCCTCCCCTCCCACATCCCGGGCCGGGGCGCCGCGGTCCGGGGCGCCCGCGTCCGGTTCCGTCCCCCGAGGCGGCTCCTCGCGGACGGCCCGGCGGGGGTCCGCGCAGCCCCGTCCCTCCCGGGCGGCCGACGGCTCGCCGGGACGGGACCGCACGCTCCGCGCGGGCGGCGGGTCCGCCGGGCGGAGCGGGGACGGGCGGGTCCGGGACCGGCGGTTCGTGGGAGACCGGGCGGAGGGCGGTCGGGAGGGTGGTCGAGCGGAGGGTGGTCGGTCCGCAGGCGGCGGTCGGGCGTTGGACGGTCGCTCCGGCGGCACTCGGTCGGCGGGGCGTTCGGAGAGGAGCTCGGTGGGGCGTTCCGAGAGGACCTCGGCAGGGCGTGTGCCACGGGGGCCGCGGCGGGACGGCGGGGCGGGCGGAGGCGTCGCCGGGCGCGGTTCCCGGACCGGTTCCGGCCCCGGCTCGGGCCGGGGCTCCGGGCGCGGCTCCGGGTGGGGATCGGGCGGCGGTGGCGTGCCGCCGCGGAAGACGGGCGGGCCCGGTCGCGGCCGGGGCGGACCACGGCGGCCCGCGGGTCGCCGGCGCGGATGGGGCGGTCGCATGGTGACCGCGCTCTCGGTGACCGTCCTCGCCCTGGCCGGCGTGGGGCACTCGGTCCTCTCCGGCATCGACGACGGCATCGCGCGGATCGACCCGTTCCGCGACATGAAGAACCGCCCGCACGACGGGAACGGCACCAACGTCCTGGTGGTCGGCACGGACGGGCGGGACAAGATCTCCGCGCAGACGCGGCGCCGGTACCGCCTCGGGGGCGAGCCGTGCCACTGCACGGACACCGTGATGATCGTCCACATCTCCGAGGACCGTGACCGGGCCAGCGTGGTGAGCCTGCCGCGCGACTCGTTCGCGGTGGCGCCCGCGTACACCGACCCGGCCACCGGCCGGGAGCGCCCTGCGCACCCGGTGCGGCTGAACGCCGCCTACGCGGAGGGCGGCCCGCAGCTGACGGTGCGGACGGTGGAGCAGATGACGGCCGTGAAGATCGACCACTACGTGGAGGTCGACTTCACCAGCTTCATCCGCACCGTCGACGTGCTGGGCGGGGTGCGGATCTGCACCGTCGACCCGCTGAAGGACTCGCACACCGGACTGGACCTGGCGCCCGGACAGCACCGGCTGGACGGCGGGCGGGCCCTGCAGTACGTCCGTTCCCGCCACGTGGACGCGGCGTCCGACTTCGGGCGGATGCACCGGCAGCAGCGGTTCCTGGCGGCGCTGATCGAGCAGGCCACCTCCTCCGGGGTGCTGCTCAACCCGGTCAAGCTGCGCGACGTCGCGGGCACGGTCCTGAGGTCCGTGCGGGCGGACCGCGGTTTCGGGGCCGGCGAGATGATCGACCTGGGGCGGGCGATGCGGCACTTCTCGCCGTCCTCGTCGGAGTTCACGACGGTGCCGATCGCGGACCGGAAGTACCGGGCGCGGGGCGTCGTCGGCGAGACGCTCAAGTGGGACGACGGGAAGGCGCGGCGGATCTTCACGGCGCTCCGCGCGGACCGGCCGCTGGCGCCGCACGTCGCGAAGCGGCCCAAGGCGGTGCGGGTGCCGGTGGCGCCGGAGCAGATCCGGGTCCAGGTGGAGAACGGGACCATGACGCCGGGGCTCGGCAGGCGGGTGGACGCGGGGCTGGCGGCGACGGGGTTCGCGACGACGCGGGCGCCGGTGAACGCGGCGGACCGGACACTGCGGCGGACGGTGGTGCTGCACGACCCCCGCTGGGACCGGTCCGCGCGGTCCCTCGCGGCGGCGCTCCCCGGCAGCAAGCTGCGGGCCCGGCCGGGGCTGGGGCCGACGCTGCGGGTCCTCACGGGGGCGGACTTCCGCGAGGTGCGGCGGGTGCGGGCGGAGGACCCCTACCGGGGCGAGGACGGCGTCGTCACGGGCGACCAGGTCGTCTGCGAGTAACCCTCCCGCGGCGGCCGAGTCACCCTCCGCCGGGCGGCGGGGAGCCGAGCCACCCTCCGCCGGGCGGCCCGGCCGCCCGCGCCGCGAGGGGGCAGGAGGGCCGGCCTCCCGTGGGTGGGGAGGTCAGTCGGGGAGACCGGCAGCGGTGCGTTCCTTGCGGAGTTCGAGGATGGCCCGCCGCCGCGCGAGCCGGTGGCTGCGCCGGATCTGCGCCTCCTGGCACCGCCGCCGGTCCCGCTCCGTCTCGGGAATCACCGGCGGCACCGGCCGCGGCTTCCCGCCCTCGTCGACCGCCGCGAACACCAGGTACGCGGACCCCACGTGGCTCAGCGGCACGGACTCGTTCCACCGCTCGGTGAGCACCTTCACCCCGATCTCCATCGAGGTGCGCCCCGTCCAGTTCACCTGCGCGCGCACGTGGACCACGTCCCCGACCCGGACCGGCTGCAGGAACGCCATCTCGTCCATGGACGCGGTGACGGCGGGCCCCTCGGAGTGCCGCCCGGCGACCGCCCCCGCGGCGTCGTCCACCAACTTCATGATCACACCGCCGTGCACGGTACCCAGGAGGTTGGTGTCGTGGTGGGTCATGATGTGGCTGAGGGTGAGGCGGGAAGCGGACACGGGCTTGCCCGCGGCTATGCCGGAATCGGAGGTCAGGGCCTGTTCTGTCATGCCCTCCACCTTATGCCGGATCAATCCCCCCGCCCGATTTGCCCGGGTTCATGTGTCGGGTTCGCAACAGCCGGGCCCCGGGTTTTCCACAGGCCTTCTGGGGGCCCCGTCCGAGCGTGCACACTGTCGCTCATGAATGAGTGGCCTCAGGGATGGTCGGAGAACAACCGCGGCGACCGCTACGGCGGCGGCACCGCGGGCGAGCCCGAGCCCGCCCGCGTCATGCGCCAGGTCCGCCGTGAGCCGTCCGGCCCCTACCCCGGCCAGGCTCCGCAGTACGGCGGCGGCGTGCCGCGGCAGCCCGCCTCGCCCCCGTACGACCCCGCGTACGACAGCGACTACAACACCGGCCAGGTCTACGGCGGCCAGGGCGGTGGCGGTAACGGCTACGACGACGGCGGGTACACCGGCGGCTACCGGCAGACCCCGGACTGGGGCCGCAGGGTCAAGCGCACGCTGACCACCGTCGTGGTCGCGCTGCTCGTGATCTCGGTCGGCACCTACTTCTGGGCCGACTCCAAGCTCCGCGAGGAGGTCGACCTCTCCAAGGTCATCAACCGGCCCGAGGCGGGCGACGGCACCAACTACCTCATCGTCGGCTCCGACAGCCGCGACGGGATGTCCGACGAGGACAAGCAGCGCCTGCACACCGGCTCCGCCGAGGGCAAGCGCACGGACTCGATGATGATCCTGCACACCGGCAGCAACGGCCCGACGCTGATATCCCTGCCCCGCGACTCCGACGTGGAGCTCCCCAGCTTCAAGGGCTCCGAGTCCGGCAAGGAGTACCCCGGCACGGGCAAGCGCATCAAGCTGAACGCCACGTACTCCATGGACGGCCCCGAGCTGTTGGTGCGCACGGTCGAGTACAACACCGGGCTGCACATCGACCACTACGTGGAGATCGGCTTCGCCGGCTTCGCCAACATCGTGGACGCGGTCGGCGGCGTGGAGATGGACATCCCCAAGGCGTTCAAGGACAAGAACTCCGGTGCCGACTTCGCGGCCGGCAAGCAGACCCTGAACGGCGAGGAGGCGCTGGCCTTCGTCCGCACCCGCTACGCCTTCGCGGGCAGCGACCTGGACCGGACGAAGAACCAGCAGAAGTTCCTCTCCGCGCTCGCCAACCAGGCGGCCACCCCGGGCACGGTCCTCAACCCGTTCCGCCTCTACCCGACGCTGAGCGCGGGCCTGGACACCCTGATCGTCAGCGAGGACACCGGCCTGTTCGACCTGGCCTCGATGTTCTGGGCGATGAAGGGCGTCACCGGCGGCGAGGGCACGTCGATGAACATGCCGATATCCGGCTCCAGCGGCGGCAACCTGGTCTGGGACAAGGCCAAGGTGAAGAAGCTGGTCGAGCAGCTGAAGAACGACGAGCGGGTCACGGTCAAGGGGAACTGACCACCACGCCGAGGTCACCCCCTCGGAACGCCGAAGGGCGCCCCGGCCGTGCGGCCGGGGCGCCCTTCGCATGCCGTGCCGGGACCTACGGCAGGTTGCGCGCCATGACGATGCGCTGGACCTGGTTGGTGCCCTCGTAGATCTGCGTGATCTTGGCGTCGCGCATCATGCGCTCGACCGGGTAGTCACGGGTGTAGCCGTAGCCGCCCAGCAGCTGCACGGCGTCCGTGGTGACCTCCATGGCGACGTCGGAGGCGAAGCACTTCGCCGCGGCGCCCTGGAAGGTGAGGTCGGCGTCACCGCGCTCGGACTTCGCGGCGGCCGCGTAGGTCAGCTGGCGGGCGGCCTCGATCTTCATGGCCATGTCCGCGAGCATGAACTGCACACCCTGGAAGTCGCCGATCGGCTTGCCGAACTGCTTGCGCTCCTGGACGTAGCCCTTGGCGTAGTCCAGCGCGCCCTGGGCGATGCCGAGGGCCTGGGCGGCGATGGTGATGCGGGTGTGGTCCAGCGTCTTCATCGCGGTGGCGAAGCCGGTGCCCTCCTCACCGATCATGCGGTCGGCGGGGATGCGGACGTTGTCGAAGTAGACCTCGCGGGTCGGGGAGCCCTTGATGCCGAGCTTCTTCTCCGGGGCGCCGAAGGAGACGCCCGCGTCGGACTTCTCCACGACGAAGGCGGAGATGCCCTTGGAGCGCTTGGTGGGGTCGGTGACCGCCATCACCGTGTAGAACTCGGACTCGCCGGCGTTGGTGATCCACCGCTTGACGCCGTTGAGCACCCAGAAGTCGCCGTCGCGCACCGCGCGGGTCTTCATGCCCGCCGCGTCCGAACCGGCGTCCGGCTCGGAGAGGCAGTAGGAGAAGCCGCCCTGGCCCTTGGCGAGCGGGGTCATGTACTTCTTCTTCAGCTCCTCGGAGCCGGAGAGGATCACCGGCAGCGAGCCCAGCTTGTTCACCGCGGGGATCAGCGAGGACGAGGCGCACACGCGCGCCACCTCCTCGATCACGATCACCGTGGCGAGGGCGTCGGCGCCCGCGCCGCCGTACTCCTCCGGGACGTGCACGGCGTGCAGGTCGTTGGCGACCAGGGCGTCCTGCGCCTCCTGGGGGAAGCGGGCCTCCTCGTCCACCGCCGCGGCGTACGGGGCGATCTTCGCCTCGGCGAGGGCACGCACCGACTCACGGAGCATGTCGTGCTCCTCGGACGGGCGGTACAGGTCGAAGTCAGCCGATCCGGCCAAGGTCTCTCACGCTCCAAGAGAACAAAGAAGAGGGGACATTCAGTTAACTACCGTTTAGTAGCCAAATCCTAGGCCGTCTCCCGCGCCGCGGCACCGTGAGGTTGACGACAGAGGTGACGCGTTCCAGGGTCTTCCCCTGCGGGAGCTCGCGCACCCCCGGTTATGCTCGGTCGGCGCGCAGCAGGCACGCGGACCCGCACGGACGTCACCACCAGGAGCATCCATGGCCCTCAAGATCACCGTGATCGGCACCGGCTATCTCGGCGCCACCCACGCCGCGGCCATGGCCGAGCTCGGCTTCGAGGTCCTCGGCCTGGACGTCGTCCCGGAGAAGATCGAGATGCTGCAGCGGGGCGAGGTCCCGATGTACGAGCCCGGTCTCGAGGACCTGCTGCGCAAGCACGTCGCCGGGATCGAGGGCTCCTCCGGCCGGCTGCGCTTCACCATGGACTTCGCGGAGGCCGGCGCCTTCGGCGACGTGCACTTCGTGTGCGTGAACACTCCGCAGCGGCACGGCGAGTACGCCGCCGACATGAGCTACGTGAACTCCGCGATCGCCTCGCTGGCCCCTCACCTGACCGGGCCCGCGCTGGTCGTCGGCAAGTCCACGGTGCCGGTGGGCACGGCGGACCGTCTCGCCGCCTACCTGGCCGAGCACGCGCCGGGCGGCGCGGACGTGGAGCTGGCCTGGAACCCGGAGTTCCTGCGCGAGGGCTTCGCGGTCGACGACACCCTGCACCCGGACCGGATCGTGGTCGGCGTGCGCGGCGGGCAGGCCGAGAAGCTGCTCCGCGAGGTGTACGCCACGCCGCTGTCCGAGGGCACGCCGTTCGTGGTGACGGACTTCCCCACCGCCGAACTGGTGAAGACCTCGGCGAACTCCTTCCTGGCCACCAAGATCTCGTTCATCAACGCGATGGCCGAGGTGTGCGAGGCGGCGGGCGGCGACGTCGCCAAGCTGGCCGAGGCGATCGGGTACGACGACCGGATCGGCAAGAAGTTCCTGCGGGCCGGCATCGGTTTCGGCGGCGGCTGCCTGCCCAAGGACATCCGCGCGTTCATGGCGCGGGCCGGCGAGCTGGGCGCGGACCAGGCGCTGACCTTCCTGCGGGAGATCGACTCCATCAACATGCGCCAGCGCGGCCGGATGGTGGAGCTGGCCCGGGAGGCGCTGGGCGGCGGGCCGTTCCTCGGCAAGCGGGTCGCGGTGCTCGGCGCCACGTTCAAGCCGGACTCGGACGACGTCCGCGACTCCCCCGCGCTGAACGTCGCGGGGCAGATCCACCTGCAGGGCGGCCAGGTCACCGTGTACGACCCCAAGGGCATGGCGAACGCGCGGCGGGTCTTCCCGACGCTGGGCTACGCGGAGACGGCCGAGGACGCCGTGCGCGGGGCGGAGATAGTGCTCCACCTGACCGAGTGGCGCGAGTTCCGCGAGCTGGACCCCGAGAAGCTGGGCGCGGTCGCGGCCCGGCGGGTGCTGCTGGACGGCCGCAACGCGCTCGACCCGGAGCCGTGGCGCGCCGCGGGGTGGACCTACCGTGGCATGGGCCGCCCCGCCGCCTGACCCCCGGCTCGTACCACAGGTGAGCCCCGGAT
>NZ_JBHTVQ010000058.1:0-44088 GCF_042792855.1 Streptomyces sp. NPDC056600 | reverse complement strand
GGTCCTCGTACAGCGCGTCCACCTCGGCGACCACCGAGTTGAGCCTGGAGAGGATCCAGCGGTCGGTCGCCGACAGCTCGGCGGCGTCCGGCAGCGGGCCCTCGACGGTGGCGCCGTTCATCAGCGCGAACCGGGTGGCGTTCCAGATCTTGTTGGCGAAGTTGCGGGAGGCCTGGACCCAGTCCTCGCCGATCGGCACGTCCACGCCCGGGTTGGCGCCGCGCGCCAGGGTGAAGCGGAGCGCGTCGGAGCCGTACTTGTCCATCCAGTCCAGCGGGTTGACGACGTTCCCGAAGGACTTCGACATCTTCTTGCCGTTCTGGTCACGGACCATGCCGTGCAGCGCGATGGTGTGGAACGGCGGGGTGCCGTCCATCGCGTAGAGGCCGAACATCATCATCCGGGCGACCCAGAAGAAGAGGATGTCGTAGCCGGTCACCAGGACGGAGTTCGGGTAGAACTTCGCGAGGCTCTCGGTCTGCTCGGGCCAGCCCAGCGTGGAGAACGGCCACAGGCCGGAGGAGAACCAGGTGTCGAGGACGTCGTTGTCCTGGCGCCAGCCCTCGGCCTCGGTGCCCGGCGGCTGCTCGTCGGGGCCGACGCAGACCGTCTCGCCGTTCGGGCCGTACCAGACCGGGATGCGGTGGCCCCACCAGAGCTGGCGCGAGATGCACCAGTCGTGCAGGTCGTCGACCCAGTCGAAGTACCGCTTCTCCATCTCCTGCGGGTGGATCTTGACCTTGCCGTCGCGGACCGCGTCGCCGGCGGCCTTGGCCAGCGGGCCGACCTTGACCCACCACTGCATGGACAGCCGGGGCTCGATGGTGGTCTTGCACCGCGAGCAGTGGCCGACCTTGTGGACGTACGGCCGCTTCTCGGCGACGATCCGGCCCTCGGCGCGCAGCGCGGCGACGATCGTCGAGCGCGCCTCGAGACGGTCCAGACCCTGGAAGGGCCCGTGGGCGGTGATGACGGCGTGCTCGTCCATCACGGTGATGGACGGCAGCTTGTGTCGCTGGCCGATCTCGAAGTCGTTCGGGTCGTGAGCAGGCGTGACCTTGACCGCGCCGGTGCCGAACTCCGGGTCGACGTGGGTGTCGGCGACGACCGGGATGGTGCGGTCGGTCAGCGGCAGCTTGATCTGCTTGCCGACCAGGTGCTTGTACCGCTCGTCGTCGGGGTGGACGGCGACCGCGGTGTCGCCCAGCATCGTCTCCGCGCGCGTGGTGGCGACGACGATGGTGTCCTCGCCCTCGCCGTACTTCATGGAGACGAGCTCACCGTCGTCCTCCTGGTACTCCACCTCGATGTCGGAGATCGCGGTGAGGCAGCGCGGGCACCAGTTGATGATGCGCTCGGCGCGGTAGATCAGCCCGTCGTCGTAGAGCTTCTTGAAGATGGTCTGGACGGCCTGGGAGAGGCCCTCGTCCATGGTGAAGCGCTCACGCGACCAGGCGACGCCGTCGCCGAGGCGGCGCATCTGACCGGAGATCTGGCCGCCGGACTCGTCCTTCCACTGCCAGACGCGCTCGACGAACGCCTCGCGGCCCAGGTCGTGGCGGGACTTGCCCTCCTTGCCGAGCTCGCGCTCGACGACGTTCTGGGTGGCGATGCCGGCGTGGTCCATGCCCGGCTGCCACAGCGTCTCGTAGCCCTGCATCCGCTTGCGGCGGGTCAGGGAGTCGATCAGCGTGTGCTCGAAGGCGTGGCCCAGATGGAGCGAGCCGGTGACGTTCGGCGGGGGGATGACGACGGTGAAGGGCTCCTTGTCGCTCTTCGCGTCCGCCTCGAAGTAACCGCGTTCTACCCAGCGCTCGTACAGCGGTCCCTCCACGTCGGCCGGCGTGTACTGGGTCGGCAGTTCGGTTTCGGGCGCTGTGGGCTGCTGAGAGTTCTCGGTCACGCCGGTCATTTTAGGGGTGTCGGCATCCCGTTCCGAAACGCGATTCCCGCGTAACGGTCTGTGCCAGGGGCGTACGCCGGGACCGCGGCTGAGGAAGGATGCCGCCGGACAGCACCAGGGAGGGAAGGACCAGCATGAGTGACAGCCAGCCGGGCCCCTACGGGGGACAGCCCCAGCAGCCCGGGCCCTACGGCGCACAGCCCCGGCAGCCCGGGCCGTACGGTCAGCCCGGCGGCCAGCAGCCCGGGCCGTACGCCGCCCCGCCGCAGCAGCCCCCGCAGCCCGGCTACGGCTACCCGCAGCAGCCCGGCGTCCCGCCGCAGCCCGGCACGTACCCCACGCCCCCGCAGGGACAGCCCGGCGGCGGTGGCGGCGGCAGGAGGACGGGCCTGATCATCGGCGCCGCGGCCGTGGTGGTCGCGCTCGCGGTGGGCGGCTACTTCGTGTTCTCCGGCAGCAGCCTGGAGGACGACGGCCCGCACACATTGGTGATGCCGGAGAAGCTCCTCGGCGACTACAGCAGGATGGGCAACGGCGAGAGCAGCGGCGGCGGCTCGGGGCAGTTGGCCGCCAACGGCGTCAAGAACGGGGAGACCGCAGGCGACTTCTACACCGCCGACGACAAGGGGCTGATGGTCCTCGGCAGTTACGGGGAGATCGCCGACCCGCAGGCGAGTCTCGACAAGTGGTTCGCCACCTACTCGAAGAACTTCGACCCGTACTTCGGGAAGGATCCGAAGGACGCCGGCAAGGGCGACGCACCAGGGTTGGTCGGCGACCCCGAGGAGGTCGACGTGGACGGCGCGGTGGCCAAGTGCCAGGCGGTCAGGACGCAGGACGAGGCCTCCGGGAAGCTGAAGACCGACTGGTTCTGCGCCTGGGCCGACTACAGCACCATGGCCATGGTCTCGCCGGGCGACTCCACCAAGGGCGTGAGCAAGGACGTCGCGGCCGACCTCACCCGGAAGATCCGCGCCGAGATACGCAAGCCGAAGTAGGAGACGCCGGTGTCCGCGTCCCGTCCCGAAAGGCGGTGACAAGGTAACGGTCTGCGCCCGGGGGCGCACGCCGGGCCCGACGTAGGGAAGGATGGCGCGGGACAGCATCAGGGAGGGAAACCAGCCATGAGTTACAACCAGCCGGGTCCGTACGGCCAGCAGCCCCAGCAGCCCGGGCCCTACGGACAGCCGGGGGCTCAGCCTGGCCCCTACGGTCAGCCGGGCGGTCAGCAGCAGTCCGGGCCGTACGGCGCCCCGCCGCAGCAGCCCGCGCAGCCCGGCTACGGCTACCCGCAGCAGCCGCAGTACGGCTACCCGCAGCAGCAGCCGGGCGTCCCGCCGCAGGGCGGCCCCTACGGCGGGCAGCCGGGCCAGCCCGGCCAGCCCCCGTACGGCATGCCCCCGCAGGGCGCTCCCGGCGGCGGTGGCGGCAAGAAGACGGGCCTGATCGTCGGCGGCGCCGCTGTGGTGGTCGCGATCGCGGTGGGCGCCTACTTCCTGCTCGGCGGGGGCGGCGGCTCGGACATCGCCGACGACGGCGCACACAAGCTGACCACGCCGGCGACGGTGCTGGGCGACTACAAGAAGGCGGAGACCGGCGCCGCTAACAGCGGCGGCTTCACCGAGGAAGATTTGAAGGACGCCGAGAAGCACGGCGTCAAGAACGCCAAGGACGTCCAAGCCACCTACCAGGCCGGCGACGAGGCCAACCCGCTGTCACTGAAGATGCTGCAGTTCATGGGTGTCTACGGCGAGATCGAAGATCCCGAATCCGTCATGGACGCCATGTTCTCCGAGATGGAGAAGAGCGCGGCTGAGGACGACGAGGGCGAACTGGTCGGTGAGCCCACGGACTTCGGTACCGCCAAGTTCGCCGGGAAGTGCCACGAGATGAAGTACAACAACAAGGAAGCGGCCGCCGGTGAGCCCAAGGAGATCCACATGCCGGTGTGCATCTGGGCCGACCACTCCACCCTGGGCGTCGTCGTTCCGATCGACCTGGCCGACATGATGAGCGGCAAGGGCGTCGACCTGAAGTCGGCTTCCGACCTGGCCACCAAGCTGCGTGCCGAGGTGCGGGTGCCGGCCTGAGCACAAGTGCCACGGAGCAGCAGGGGCCCCAGTCGATGGCTGGGGCCCTGCCATCAGCTACCGCTTGCTACACGCAATGATCGCGTGCTCCTGCGTAGTACCCGCGTTCCAGATGATGGATATACAGTTCGCCATGCCCATGATCCCGGTCTGGGCACAACCTGAGGTGAGCTTGGGGCCCACTATGTAGCCCTTGCTCGCCAGGTAACTACGGCAGTCCGCCGCGCTGGCTTGGGCCGGTGCTGCCACCGTGATCGGAACCACGATTGCCGCCGCCGTCACACTGGCTGCTGCGAGAGCCCGCTTCAGCTTCATTTCAATCCCCTCCGCTTTCTGCGTCATGGAACGGTCGCCCTGACGCAGAACATGAGATCAAAAGCCATGAGCGTGACATGGCATACAAAGCAACGCTGGCTCGATCACAATCATGATCGGCTGGCATTAGGCGAAAACCCTCCGGCCTGACGCCCGTGGCACCTCAGGGGATCCAACGGGAAGGGCCCCGGTCTTCGAAGACCGGGGCCCTTCCCGTTGCGGTACCGCGAGCCGGCTAGGCCGACTTCTGCTCGCCCGTCCCCCGGCCGCCGCGCGCGTCGCGCGGGATGAGGGTCGGGTTGACGTTGGAGTGGACCACGTCGGGGGTGATGACCACGCGGGCGACGTCCGAGCGGGACGGCACCTCGTACATCACCGACATCAGGACCTCCTCCATGATGGCGCGCAGGCCGCGCGCGCCGGTCTGGCGGAGGATGGCCTGGTCCGCGATGGCCTCGAGCGCCTCACGCTCGAAGTCCAGCTCGACGCCGTCGAGTTCGAACAGCCGCTGGTACTGCTTGACCAGGGCGTTCTTCGGCTCGACCAGGATCTGGAGCAGCGCCTCGCGGTCCAGGTTGTGCACGCTGGTGATCACGGGCAGACGGCCGATGAACTCGGGGATCATGCCGAACTTGACCAGGTCCTCGGGCATGACGTCCTGGAACTGGTCCTTGGCGGCGAGCTCGCGCTTGGAGTGGATGGTCGCGCCGAAGCCGATGCCCTTGGCGCCGGCCCGCGACTCGATGATCTTCTCCAGCCCGGAGAACGCGCCGCCCACGATGAACAGCACGTTCGTCGTGTCGATCTGGATGAACTCCTGGTGCGGGTGCTTGCGCCCGCCCTGCGGCGGCACCGAGGCCGTGGTGCCCTCGAGGATCTTCAGCAGCGCCTGCTGGACGCCCTCGCCGCTGACGTCACGGGTGATCGACGGGTTCTCGCTCTTGCGGGCGACCTTGTCGATCTCGTCGATGTAGATGATCCCCGTCTCGGCCTTCTTGACATCGTAGTCGGCCGCCTGGATCAGCTTGAGCAGGATGTTCTCGACGTCCTCGCCGACGTAGCCGGCCTCGGTCAGCGCGGTCGCGTCGGCGATGGCGAACGGGACGTTCAGCATCCGCGCGAGCGTCTGGGCGAGGAGCGTCTTGCCGGAGCCCGTGGGGCCCAGCAGGAGGATGTTCGACTTGGCCAGCTCGATGGAGTCCTCGCGGCCCTGGCCGCCGCCGTTCTCCCCGGCCTGGACCCGCTTGTAGTGGTTGTACACAGCCACCGAGAGCGCCTTCTTGGCGGCCTCCTGGCCGACCACGTAGCTCTCCAGGAACTGGTAGATCTCCCGCGGCTTGGGGAGCTCCTCCCACCGGGTCTCGCTCGACTCGGCGAGCTCCTCCTCGATGATCTCGTTGCAGAGATCGATGCACTCGTCGCAGATGTACACACCGGGGCCTGCGATGAGCTTCTTGACCTGCTTCTGGCTCTTGCCGCAGAACGAGCACTTGAGCAGATCGCCGCCGTCACCGATGCGTGCCACGGTGTGCTTCCCCTTCGCCTGGGAGCCCCCGGACGCTGGTGCGTCCCTGGTCTCCACGGTGCTGCCTTATGTCGACGGTACCTTGCCTGGCCCCCCGTTCGGGCCCCCCTTGGCAGGGTCCGCTCCGGAACGGATCCGGGCGAACCCCGCCAAGAGGCGGCAGACGGCCGTGCCGCCAGCGGAATCCCGCAGCGTCAGCGAACGCTGGCGTTGTTCATCTTGCGGGTCGAGATGATCTGGTCGATCAGCCCGTACTGCAGCGCGTCCTCGGCCGTGAGGATCTTGTCACGCTCGATGTCCTCGCGGATCCTCTCCACGGGCTGGGTGGAGTGCTTGGCCAGCATCTCCTCCAGCTGGGAGCGCATCCGCAGGATCTCGTTGGCGGCGATCTCCAGGTCGGAGACCTGGCCGCGGCCGGTCTCGCTGTACGGCTGGTGGATCAGGACGCGGGCGTTCGGCAGCGCCATGCGCTTGCCGGGCGTGCCGGCCGCGAGCAGGACGGCGGCGGCGGAGGCGGCCTGGCCCATGCACACGGTCTGGATGTCCGGCTTCACGAACTGGATCGTGTCGTAGATCGCGGTCAGCGCCGTGAAGGAGCCGCCGGGGCTGTTGATGTAGATCGAGATGTCACGGTCCGGGTCCATCGACTCCAGGCACAGCAGCTGCGCCATGACGTCGTTGGCGGACGCGTCGTCGATCTGCACGCCCAGGAAGATCACGCGCTCCTCGAAGAGCTTCGCGTACGGGTCGTACTCGCGCACGCCCTGGGAGGTGCGCTCGACGAAGCGCGGGATCACGTAACGGGACTCGGCGACCGGGGCCGTCAGCTCGGCGCGGGCGTACAGGCCGCTGCCGGGAAAGTCGTTCATTCTCTGTCTCCTGGAAGGCGAGGCGGGGGAGGGCCGGTGTGCGGGCGCGGGCTTCAGGCCCCGGTGCCGCCGCCGCCCGGAATGTTGGAAGCCGCCGAGATGACCTCGTCGATCAGGCCGTAGTCCTTGGCCTCCTCGGCGTCGAACCAGCGGTCCCGGTCGGAGTCACGGGTGACCTGCTCGACCGACTGACCGGTGTGGAAGGCGGTCAGCTCCGCCATCTTCTTCTTGGTGTGCAGCAGGCGCTCGGCGTGGATCTTGATGTCCGAGGCGGAACCGGCCAGACCGGCCGACGGCTGGTGGATCAGGATCTCGGCGTTCGGCAGCGCGAAGCGCTTGCCGGGGGTGCCGGCGCTCAGCAGGAACTGGCCCATCGAGGCGGCGAGGCCCATGGCGATCGTCACCACGTCGTTCTTGATGTACTGCATGGTGTCGTAGATCGCCATGCCGGCCGTGATCGAGCCGCCGGGGCTGTTGATGTAGAGGTAGATGTCCTTGTCCGGGTCGGCGGCAAGGAGCAGCAGCTGTGCAGTGATCTTGTTGGCGATGTCGTCGTCGACCGCCTGGCCGAGGAAGATGATCCGCTCGTTGAGCAGCCGGTTGTAGACCTGGTCGCCGAGGCCACCGATGGAAGGCTCGCCGGCGGCGGAGGGCATCAGATTCGTCACGTATCCACCTGCTCGTCTTACGACGGCGCCGGGCCGTCTCACGTGTTCTGCCGGGGCGGGGGTGGTGCGTGCCCCTGCAGCGCGCCGCGGTGATCGGCGGCGACGGGGACTCCCCTGCCCTCGTATTCATGGACCCTAACGCGCAGGCAGTCACGTGCCATCCCGGTTCCTGGAGTGTTCGCTGTGAGCGCATGGCCACCCCGGGTCCCGGTCCCGCTCCCCTGCCCCCACCAGCGCGCTCCACACCTCCGCCCCGCCCTCCACGGCCGCCGGGGCGGCGACGGAAAAGGGACCGGGCCCTGCTCCCCGCGCGCGGCGGCGCGGGGAGCAGGGCCCGGGAAGGCTCGGGAGCTGGGAGGATCAGGCCTCCGGGGTCTCCTCGGTGGCGGCCTCGCCCTCCACCTCGTCCTCGTCGTCGCTCAGGTCGACGACCTCACCGTTGGTGTCCTTGACGGTCGCGGACTCCACGACCGACGCCAGCGCCTTGCCGCGGGCGACCTCGCCCACCAGCATCGGGACCTGGTTGCCCTGGACGACCTGCTGCGCGAACTGGTCGGGGGACATGCCGGAGGAGGCCGCACGCCGCATGAGGTGCTCGGTGAGCTCCTCCTGGTTGACGTTCAGCTTCTCGCGGTTGACCAGCGCGTCGAGGACGAACTGGGTCTTGATGCCCTTGATCGCCGCGTCACGCGTCTCGGTGTCGAACTCCTCGGCGGTCTTGCCCTGGATCTCGAGGTACTTCTCGAGGTCGAGGCCCATCTGGCCGAGCTGGTGGTGCTCCAGGTTGTGCTTGCGGGTCTGGATCTCGTCCTCGAGCAGCTTCTCGGGGATCGGGACCTCGATCAGCTCGAGCAGCTTGTCCAGCACGCGCTCCTGCGCCTGCGTGGCCTGGTCGTACTGCTTCATGTTCTCGAGGCGCGAGCGGCTGTCCGCCTTGAGCTCCTCGAGGGTGTCGAACTCCGAGGCCAGCTGGGCGAACTCGTCGTCCAGGGCCGGCAGCTCGCGCGCGGCGACCTGGGTGATCTTCACGGTGATCTCGGCCTGCTTGCCGGCGGCGGAGCCGCCCTTGAGCTCGGAGGTGAAGGTGGCCTCGCCACCGGCCTCCACGCCCTTGACGGCCTCGTCGATGCCGTCCAGCAGCTCGCCCGAGCCGATGGTGTAGCTGACGTCCTTGGCGATGCCGTCCTCGAGGACCTCGCCGTCGACCTTGGCCTCGAGGTCCAGGGTCACGACGTCGCCGTCCTCGGCGGCACGCTCCACCGGGGAGGTGGTGGCGAAGCGCTCACGCAGCTGCTCGACCGACTTCTCGACGTCCTCGTCGGACACCTCGACGGCGTCGACCTCGACCTCGATGTTCGAGAAGTCCTCGGGGAGCTCGATCTCCGGGCGGATGTCCACCTCGGCGGTGAAGCTCAGCAGCTCGCCGTCCTTGAGGTCCTTGATGTCGACCTCGGGCTGGCCCAGCGGGTCGACCTCGGCCTCGTTGACCGCCTGCGTGTAGAACTTCGGGAGGGCGTCGTTGATCGCCTCCTCGAGAACCGCACCGCGGCCGAACCGCTGGTCGATGACGCGGGCCGGGATCTTGCCCTTGCGGAAGCCCTTCACCGTGACCTGCTGGTTGATCTTCTTGTACGCCGCGTCGAGGCTGTCCTTGAGCTCCTCGAAGGGCACCTCGACAGTGAGCCGAACCCGGGTCGGGTTCAGGGTCTCCACGGCGCTCTTCACGGTTCGGTCTCCTTGTGGCTGACTGCTTGGGTTTGCCGGGACCAGAACGGTCCGGCGACTCGCGCACCGGGGCGGCTTCGGCGTCAGGCTCTGAAGCTTCACGGCTGACTGCACACGGGCGCGCTTGCATAGTAACCGCAGCCGCCACACCACCCAAAAGGCGATCACCGGACCCCAAGGTGGTGCCCGGTGATCGTTCGGTGTCGGGGTGGCGGGATTTGAACCCACGGCCTTCCGCTCCCAAAGCGGACGCGCTACCAAGCTGCGCCACACCCCGTCAGGTGCGATCCGTAGGGTACACGCGGCGAGGGTCGCCGGCCGCCGGATTCGGCCCCTCCGACCGGGGGAAGGACGGACCGTCACCCGCTCCGGGCGGCCCCGCGGGAGGCGCGGCGCGCAAAGGAAGGTGCAGGGGGGCGCGGCGACCCGCTAACATGCCTTCTGTCGCCGTGGCCCGGCCACCGGCGCACCCTTCGCGGGCGTAGCTCAATGGTAGAGCCCTAGTCTTCCAAACTAGCTACGCGGGTTCGATTCCCGTCGCCCGCTCCAGGCACACGAAGGCCCAGCTGAGAGGACTCTCCCAGCTGGGCCTTCGCCTTTTTCCCGTACCTGCGGGCCTCCCCGGAGGAAACGCTTCTTCCGGGCCTCCGGCGGTCGGATGCGGTGGTCAGAGGCTTATCGAGTTGATCATCGACGCCAGTGAATCGAGAAAGCGCTGAATGTCGTCGGCCATCCCCGTGGAGGCGAGGAAGAAGCCGAAGAGCATGGCGACGATCGCGGGCCCCGCCTTCAGAGATCCGCCCCGGATCAGGACAACGAGGACGATCCCCAGCAGAAGCACCACGGACAAAGAAATGGCCACGTCTGATCACACCCTCGTTCGGTCCGCTGCGCCGCATGGGGGTGTACCCGGCCCACCCCCGGCCAACCCATCGTGCCACTCAACTCACGCCGCACGTACGGCCCCTGAGGCACCGGGGACACCCGTCGCCCGCATGTTCGAGACGTAGGGGAAAAGTGACGATCGTAAGGGAAGAAATCTTCGGCAATTCCTCCGAAAGGTAATCCGGATAATCCCCGCACATTCGTTTCCCTACACACGCAACCCTCGTACGGCGTTCACGAACAACCATGGGACCCATGCCCGACTTGACATCATTTGAGATGAAATAGGCGCAGCTAAAAGCCCTGTTCGGTCCCTATGGTCCCGCCGCGACCTTGTGCCGATCGTCACAAAAATCGAAGACATCGCAGGTGAATACGGGGGTATGCGAGGGCGAGGCGGTAATTCACCGACCCGGCGTTTTTACGGATTCGTACAACCGACGCTAGGGTGCCTCAGATGTTTCACGTTGCCTCGTCCCCCTCACGTGCGACGACGAACGTCCGGTCCGGCCACCCCCGCCCGCGGGGTGGTCGCCGGTGAACGCGCCGCAGCCGCACAGCAGTCAGCAGCGAAGCCGGGCCAGATCGCTCCCAGCGGGCGACGGGCGCGACTCCTTCTTCGACAACGCCAAGTACCTGGCCATCGCCCTCGTGGCCATGGGACACGTCTGGGAACCGCTCCGTGACGGCAACCGCCCCATGGGCGTGCTGTACATGGTCGTGTACGCGTTCCACATGCCGGCGTTCATCGTCATCTCGGGCTACTTCTCGCGGTCCTTCGCGTTCAAACCGCACCAGATCAAGCGTCTGGTCAGCGGCGTGGTGGTCCCGTACCTCTTCTTCGAGCTCGCGTACTCGATGTTCCGCAAGTGGCTGCACGAGCCCGGCGCCCCGATCAGCCTGCTGGACCCCTGGTACCTGACCTGGTTCCTGGCCGCTCTCTTCGTCTGGCGGCTGACCACGCCGATCTGGCGGTCGCTGCGCCACCCGCTGGTCCTGGCCCTGGCGATCGCGATGCTGGCGACCGTCTCGCCGCGGATCGGCAACGACCTGGACATGCAGCGCGCGCTGCAGTTCCTGCCGTACTTCGTGCTGGGTCTGTGCCTGAAGCCGGAGCACTTCAAGCTGGTGCGCACCTGGCGCACGCGGCTGCTGGCGGTGCCGGTGTTCGCCCTCGCGCTGGTCGTCGGCTGGTGGGCCAAGGGCAACATGACGACCGCGTGGTTCTACCACCGGGACGCCGCCGAGGAGCTGGGCGGCGACTGGTGGATCGGTCCGCTGATGACGCTGGGCATGTTCGGCTGCTCGGTGCTGCTCACGGCCTGCTTCTTCGCCTGGGTGCCCGGCCGGCGGCTGTGGTTCACCTCGCTGGGCGCCGGCACCATCTCCGGCTACCTGCTGCACGGCTTCCTGATCAAGAGCGGCATCTGGTTCGGCTGGTTCGACCACGACTGGGCGC
Source organism: Streptomyces sp. NPDC056600 (assembly GCF_042792855.1). Classification (NCBI taxonomy): domain Bacteria; kingdom Bacillati; phylum Actinomycetota; class Actinomycetes; order Kitasatosporales; family Streptomycetaceae; genus Streptomyces; species Streptomyces sp. NPDC056600. The sequence continues at coordinate 32,649 of NZ_JBHTVQ010000058.1, read as the reverse complement.
GGGGCCCGCTGGGCGCGCTGCTGTGCACGGTGCTCGCCGTGACCGTGGTGACGCTGCTGTGCACCAAGCCGGTGCGCACGCTGCTGAAGCCGGTGCTGGAGCCGAACCTGGACCGCTTCTTCCGCGAGGACCAGGCCGCCCTGAACGCCCGGAAGACCTCGGCGCCCGCCGAGGGACAGGGCGCCGGGGACCGCTCCAAGGTCCCCGCCGGGGTCTGAGGGACGACGGAACACGGCGAAGGCCCCGTCACGCGCCAGGAGCGCGGGCGGGGCCTTCGCCGTGCCACGGGCCGACGGGTGCGCGGGGCCGGCCCGGAACGGCCCCGCGGTGACGGTCAGGCTGCTGGTCGGCGATGGCGGTCGGTGGCGCGGTGACCGTCGGTGCGGTGGCGGTCGGTGGCGCGGTGGTGGTCGGTGCGGTGACGGTCGGTGGCGCGGTGACGGTCGGTGCGGTGGCGGTCGGTGGCGCGGTGACGGTCGGTGCGGTGACGGTCGGTGGCGCGGTGACGGTCGGTGCGGTGACGGTCGGTGGCGCGGTGACGGTCGGTGCGGTGGCGGTCGGTGCGGTGGCGGTCAGGCGGCGCGGGAGATGAGGAGGAGGGCCCGGTCGTCGTTGACGTCCTTGGCGACGGCCTCGATCAGGTGCCAGGCGGCGCCCTGGAATCCGCCCACCACGTACCGGTCGGCCTCGCCGGTGAGACGGTCGATGCCCTCGACCAGGTCCCGCTCGGCCGTCTCGACCAGTCCGTCGGTGAAGAGCATCAGCACGTCGCCCGGGCGCAGCGACCCCTTGCAGGGGTCGAAGGAGGCGCCGTCGTAGACGCCCAGCAGCGGGCCCTCGGCGGTCTTCTCCTCCCAGCGGCCGGTACCGGCGCACAACTGGAGGCCCGGTGGGTGGCCGGCCGAGTAGAGCTCGTAATCGCCGCTCTCCAGGTCGAGGACCAGGTGGATGGAGGTGGCGAAGCCCTCCTCCCAGTCCTGCCGCAGCAGGTAGCCGTTGGCCGCGGGCAGGAACGCGTGCGGCGGCAGCGAGCCCAGCAGACCGCCGAAGGCCCCGGACAGCAGCAGCGCCCGGGAGCCCGCGTCCATGCCCTTGCCGGAGACGTCGGTGAGGACGACCTCCAGGGTGCGGCCCTCGTTGGTGCGGGCCGCGACCACGAAGTCGCCGGAGAAGGACTGGCCGCCGGCCGGACGCAGCGCCATCTCCCGGTGCCACCCGGCGGGCAGGTCCGGCAGCGCGCTCTGCGCGCGGATCCGCTCGCGCAGGTCGAAGAGCATGGTGCCGCCGCGCCGCCAGGGCACGCCGACCCGGCTGCGGAACTGGGCCACCATCAGGCCGACGAAGCCGCAGGCGGCCACCACCAGCACCACGCCGGGGGTGACCCGCGCGAAGCCGTCCGGATAGGGCCGCAGGGCCAGCGCCTCCACGATCAGCGCCGTCGCGGCGGCCGCGTAGAGCGCGAGCAGGCTGGCGGGGCGCAGCAGCAGGCCGCCCGCCACGATGGGCAGCACCAGGGCCGCCGGGGTGAACCAGACGGCGTTCGCGAGGGTCAGGCTCGCGATCAGGGGAATGGTCAGGAGCAGGGCGACGAAGGCGATCCAGTCGGACCCGTCGCCCCGGAACCAGTCGACGGCGGCTTTGCGCAGGCCGATGCGGGCCCGGTGGAACTGCTTCTTCATCCGGGCCGTGAACGTGTCTGCGGCCGAGCGCCGCTTCCGTCCTGCTGCCATCGCTTGGGACCCTATCCAGCGGACCCCCCTCCTGGCACGGGTGGTCCCACTTGTCCCCCGTCCGGGGCCGGATTCGGGCCGGAGGTCCCTGGTGGCCCGGGCGCCCTCCGCGGCGCTCCCCCCGGCCTCCCGCGCGCCGGTCACACGCCCGGCGCGTTCGTCGGCTGGCAGCCAGGACACCAGAACAGGTTGCGGGCGGCCAGCTCCGCGGTGCGCACGGCCTCCCCGCAGACGTGACAGGGCTGGCCGTGGCGGCGGTAGACGTAGACCTCGCCGCCGTGGTCGTCGACGCGGGGGGCGCGGCCCATGGCGTCGGGGGTGTGCTCGGGGCGCACGGTGTCGATCCGGTTGTGCCGGACGCCCTCGCGCATCAGCTCCACCAGGTCGGCCCAGATCGCGTCCCACTGCCCGCGGGTGAGCTCCCTGCCGGGCAGGTAGGGGTCCACGCCGTGCCGGAAGAGCACCTCGGCGCGGTAGACGTTCCCGACGCCCGCCACCACCTTCTGGTCCATCAGCAGGGCGGCGACGGTGGTGCGGCTGCGGGAGATCCGGCGCCAGGCCAGGTCCGGGTCGGCGTCCTCGCGCAACGGGTCGGGGCCGAGGCGCTCGTGTATCGCCTGCTTCTCCCCCGGGGTGATCAGCGCGCACGCGGTGGGGCCGCGCAGGTCCATGACGGCGGACGGTCCGGTCAGGCGCAGGCGCACGGTGTCGGTGGGCGGGGGCGGCGGGACGGCCCCGAAGGCTACCTTGCCGAACAGGCCGAGGTGGACGTGGACCCAGTCGGCGTCGCGGAAGCCGAGGAAGAGGTGCTTGCCGTGCGCCTCGGCGGAGGTCATCTCCGCGCCGTCGAGGAGGGCGGCGCCGTCGGTGAACTTGCCCTGCGGGCTGCTGACGCGCACCGGGGCGCCGAGGAAGCGCTCGGCGCAGTCCTGGGCGAGCCGGTGGATGGTGTGCCCTTCCGGCACGGGGCCTTCTCCGTTCTGCCCCGTCCACGGCGCGGCCCCCGTACACGTCGTACGGGGGCCGGCGAGGTCCAGGGGCGTGGCGTGTGCGACTACTGCTGGGGGTGGTGGGCCGGGATCGGCGGGAGGTCCCCGCTCTTCTCGTAGTCCGCGAGCATCTCGATGCGGCGGATGTGGCGCTCGTCGCCGGAGAACGGCGTGTTCAGGAAGATCTCGACGAACTTCGTCGCCTCCTCCTGGGAGTGCATGCGGGCGCCGACGGCCACCACGTTGGCGTTGTTGTGCTCACGGCCGAGGGCGGCCGTCTGCTCGCTCCAGGCCAGCGAGGACCGCACGCCCGCGACCTTGTTGGCGGCGATCTGCTCGCCGTTGCCCGAGCCGCCGATCACCACGCCGAGGGAGCCCTCGTCGGCCGCGGTGCGCTCCGCCGCGCGGAGGCAGAAGGGCGGGTAGTCGTCCTGGGCGTCGTAGATGTGGGGGCCGCAGTCCACCGGCTCGTGGCCGGCGGCCTTCAGCCACTCGACGAGGTGGTTCTTCAGTTCGTAACCGGCGTGGTCGGAGCCGAGATAGACGCGCATGGTCCGAGTGTGACACGGCCACGGGGCGCCGGTGTGCGTGGGGGGACGGCCGACGGATGGCTTGCGCTCTCCGCAAACTGTGATCTGAACCATAGGAGCGCAGGCAAAACAGCGATAACAATCCGGAACCTAAGGTTCCATCGACGCGTTCCCTCCGATTCACTGAACCCTCGTTCACGGGTGACCCCGCATGCCTCACGAGGGCAGGGGAAACCTCACACGCACCATCCCGGCGTTGCCCGACGTACCCCGGCGAAAAGGAAAGAACTTCATGACTCCAGGAGGACATGAGGGCTCCGGCCTTCAGGCAGGCCTCAAGAACCGGCACCTGACGATGATCGCCATCGGCGGCGTCATCGGCGCCGGGCTCTTCGTCGGCTCCAGCAGCGGCATCGCCGCCGCGGGCCCCGGCATCCTGCTCTCGTACGCCCTGGTGGGCGCGCTCGTCGTCTTCGTGATGCGGATGCTCGGCGAGATGTCGGTCGCCAACCCGACCTCCGGCTCCTTCTCCGCACACGCCGACCGCGCGCTGGGCCGCTGGGCCGGGTTCTCCATCGGCTGGCTCTACTGGTTCTTCTGGGTCGTCGTGCTCGCCGTGGAGGCCACGGCGGGCGCGGTGATCCTGGAGGGCTGGGTGCCGGCCGTCCCGCAGTGGGCCTGGGCGCTCATCGTGATGCTGGTGCTCACCGCGACCAACCTCGCCTCGGTGGGCAACTACGGCGAGTTCGAGTTCTGGTTCGCGGGCATCAAGGTCGTCGCCATCGGCGCGTTCATCCTGGTCGGTCTGCTGGCGATCTTCGGGGTGCTGCCGGGCGTCGACGCCGGGCAGGCCTCGTGGTCCAACCTCACCGCGCACGGCGGCTTCCTGCCGAACGGCCCGGGCGCCATCATGATCGGCGTCCTGATGGTCGTCTTCTCCTTCATGGGCTCGGAGATCCCGACGCTGGCAGCCGGTGAGGCGGAGGACCCGCAGCAGGCCGTCACCAAGGCGACCAACAGCATCATCTGGCGGATCGGCGTCTTCTACCTGGGCTCGATCCTGGTGGTCGTCACCCTGCTGCCGTGGGACTCGAAGAAGATCGCGGAGGACGGCTCGTACGTGGCCGCGCTCGACTCGCTGGGCATCCCCTACGCCGGCGAGGTCATGAACTTCATCATCCTCACGTCGGTGCTGTCCTGCCTGAACTCGGGCCTCTACACCGCGTCGCGGATGGCCTTCTCGCTCGGCCGGCGCGGTGACGCGCCGAAGGCCTTCGCGACCACCACGTCCAACGGCGTGCCGCGGGCCGCGATCCTCGCCTCGGTGGCCTTCGGCTTCGTCGCGGTCTTCTTCAACTACGTCGCCCCGGACACGGTCTTCCACTTCCTGCTGAGCTCCTCGGGCGCCGTCGCGCTCTTCGTGTGGCTCGTGATCTGCGTGTCGCAGCTGCGGATGCGGCGGATCATCCTGCGGGAGGCGCCGGAGAAGCTGGTCGTGAAGATGTGGCTCTTCCCGTACCTGACCTGGGCGTGCATCGCGTTCATCGTCTACGTGATCGGCTACATGCTGTTCGACACGGAGTTCGGCAACCAGGAGATCATGCTGCTGACGCTGCTGGTCGCGGCGATCGTGGTGGGCGTCGCGCTGGTCCGCCAGAAGCTGGGGCACAACGCCCCGGCCGGTGAGGCCGGAGCCGCCGCCCCGGCGGCCGGGCCGAAGACGGACGGGCCGAAGGCGGGCGTGCCGGGCGCGTGACGCCCGCGGGACCCCACGGAAACGCCCGGCGCGGACTCCCCGCGCCGGGCGTTCCGTCGTCCGGTGCGGGTCAGCGCGGCAGGACGAGCAGGGGGGCCGGGCGGTCGCGGTCGGCGGCGGTCAGGGCGGTGCGGATCAGGGCGGCCTGGTGCTCCATGCCCTGGGGGGTGGCGAGCCGGACCCGGGGGACGCGGACCACGGTGACCCCGAGCCGCTCGAGCCGTTCCCGCTTGCCGAGGTCGCCCGGGGCGTCCAGCTCGACGGCGATCCCCTGCTCCGGCCAGTACGCGTCCACCGCGCCCAGCGAGGGCCCCTCGGGCACCCGGAGCTCCACGTTCCACACCGGGTCGGGCAGCCCGTGCTCCCAGGCCATGCGGTACAGCCGCTCCTCGGCGGCCTCGCGTCCCTCCGACACGAGGACCTCCATCGCCTCCGCCACCCGGGGCCGCCCGCACAGCCGGGCCCTGCGCAGCTCGCGCAGCAGCGCGGACGGTTCGCAGTGGCCGTCGTGGACCGCCTCGGTGAACAGCCGCCGGACGGCGAACGGCCCGGCGTCCTCCGGCAGGTGCGCCACCGCGTCCGCGACGGCCCGCTCGACCGGGGCGACGGGGACCCCGGACACCAGGTCCGGCACCGGCATCCGGGCCGTGCGCACCACCCGGGCGCAGCCGGTGGAGCGGACCCGGCGGGCGCGCGGCACCAGCACGTCCACCACGTCGAGCAGGGAGAGGGCGGGCGCCGAGGCGAAGTTCCGCAGGGCCAGCGCGGCCAGGCCGGTGACCACGGCGTCCGCGTGGAGGGGGTCGTCGCGCCGGGACTGGACGGGGACGGCGGTGGCCTGCGGCCGGTCCTCGGCGGTCGCGGAGGCCTCCCGGCGGGAGGCGTAGAGCAGGGCGGCGTGCAGGCGCTCCTCGCCGGTGGGCGCCCCCTGACGCAGCAGGTAGACGCCGGGCAGCATCCGCTGCCAGGTGCCGCCAGGCCGGCAGCGGGCTCCGGCCTGGGCGGGTGTCACGCCGTGGGCGCGCAGCTCGGCGGCGGTGACGAGCAGGCGCGCCCCGGAGGAGGCGGCGATGGGGTCCTCCCCCGGACGTCGTCCGGGGGTGCCCCCCGTTGCTCGGACGAAGCCGAGAGCCTGGGGAAGGGAGGAGCGCAGGGGGTCCAGGGGGAAGTCGTGCGTCATGCCCCCTGCCTCCCCCGAACGGAGCAGCATCCGACCCCTGTTACAGGGCCGTCGCGGAACGCTGACCGTTCCGCCATGTTCTGGCGAACATGTGCGCGATACGCGGGTCCCGCTACCCGGCGGCGCGCACGGCCCGCCGCTGTCGCACATACCCCGCCGCGGCCAGGACCAGTGTCAGCGCTCCGGTGGAGAACACCTGGACGCGCGTGCCGGACTCCATGAGCATCAGCACGAAGATCGACGCGATGCCCGCGATCGCGACCCAGGTGAGCACGGGGAAGGCCCACATGCGGACGGTCATCCGCTCGGGCTCCTGGCGCTCCAGACGCCGGCGCAGCACCAGTTGGGAGACGGCGACGAAGAGCCAGATCACCAGGATGACCGCGCCGATCATGTTGAGCAGCCAGGCGAAGACGTCGTCCGGACGCCAGTAGCTGAGCAGCACGCAGAAGAAGCCGAAGGCGGAGGAGGCCAGCACGGCCGCCCGCGGCACCCCGCCGTGGACCCGGCCCAGCGCCCTGGGGCCCTGGCCGCGGCGGACCAGGGAGAAGGCCACCCGGGAGGCGGTGTAGGTGTTGGCGTTCATCGCGGACAGCAGGGCGACCAGGACGACCACGTTCATGATCTGGCCGGCGCCGGGGATCCCGAGGGTGTCCAGGGCGGCGACGTAGGGGCCCTTCTCCACGAGCGCGGGGTCGTTCCACGGCACCAGGAGCACGATCACGGCCATCGAGCCGATGTAGAAGAGGCCGATCCGCCACATCGCGGTGCGGACGGCGCTCGCCACGCCGCGCACCGGGTCCTCGGACTCGGCGGCCGCGACCGTGACGGACTCGATGCCGCCGTAGGCGAAGACGGAGGCCAGCAGACCGACGATCAGGCCGTGCGTCCCGCCGGGCATGATCTCGGAGAGGTCGGCGCCGGCCGTCCCCTCGCTGCCCGGCAGCAGTCCGGCGACGGCCAGCACGCCGAGCACCAGGAAGGCGGCGATGGCCACCACCTTGAGTGCGGCGAACCAGAACTCGAACTCGCCGAAGTTCTTCACGGCGGCCAGGTTGGTCCCGGTGAAGACCACCATGAAGAGGGCGACCCACATCCACTCCGGGGTGCCGGGCAGCCAGCCGGTGACGATCTTCGCCGCGCCGATGCCCTCGAGGCCGACGGCCGTGGAGAGCATCACCCAGAACGCCCAGCCCGAGGTGAAGCCCGCCCAGGGGCCGATCGCCCGCTCCGCGTGCGAGGAGAAGGAGCCGGAGGAGGGATAGGCGGCGGACATCTCGCCGAGCATCCGCATGACCAGCATGACCAGCAGCCCGGAGATCGCGTAGGCGATCACGATCGAGGGGCCGGCGGCGGCGATGCCGGCGCCGGAGCCGACGAACAGGCCGGCGCCGATGACACCGCCGAGCGCGATCATCGACAGGTGGCGCTGCTTGAGGCCGTGACCGAGGGCGGCGGAATCCGGGGAGGACGGACCGGACGCGGGAGCCGGCGGCGAGGACGGGGCCGAGCCCGCCGCGGCTTCTGGGGTGGCGCGTGACATGCAGCGAGTTTGACCGATGCCGTCCGGGTTCGGGGCCCGGGACCGGAATGCGAACGGCCACAGTGCGGAGAGTGAGATTCCGCTTACCCTCCGGGCCGATTTGGCGGGTCCCCACAAGGCCCCGGGGTGAGCAGCGTCACTCGTCGCCGCGCTCCGACGCGGGTAATTTGTGCGATACCCACGACGTCGTCGATCCGGCCTTTGTCGAGCACGGACGGTGATGCCGCCGAACGCCCTGGGATAGCGTCGTCGTGTTCGAACAAGCTCCTGTGACGCCTGTTCACCTGTTCGTGCCGGCCCGGCGCGAGCCGATCCCCCACCCCGCGGAGAGACCCATGAGCACCGCAGCCGCCCCCGCCCGCTCCGGGCAGGTCCTCGCCGATCTGCTGCCCGCCACCCGCGTCCGGGACGCGGCCCTCGTCCTCTCCGGCGCCGTGCTGACCGGCGTCGCGGCCCAGCTCGCCCTGCCGATCCCGGGTTCCCCGGTCCCGGTCACGGGCCAGACCTTCGCCGTGCTCCTGGTGGGCAGCGCGCTGGGCGCGGGCCGCGGGCTGCTGTCGATGCTGGTCTACCTGCTGGCGGGCATGGCGGGCATGCCGTGGTTCGCCGAGGGCGCCTCGGGCGTCGCCGCCCCGTCGTTCGGCTACGTCATCGGCATGGTGCTGGCCTCCGCCATGGTGGGCGCGCTGGCCCGCCGCGGCGCGGACCGCACGCCGCTGCGGATGGCCGGGACCATGCTGCTGGGCTCCGCGGTGATCTACGCCGTGGGACTGCCGTACCTCTCCTTCGCCCTCGACCTCTCCGCGGGCCAGACCCTCGCCGCCGGCTTCACCCCGTTCCTGCTGGGCGACGTGCTCAAGGCCGCTCTGGCCATGGGCGTGCTGCCGACCGTCTGGAAGCTGCTCGAGCGCCGTCGCTGACGGCCGCGCACCCGGCCCCCGCTGGGGCACGCGCGAAGGCCCCGGCCCCCAGGTGGGGGCACGCGCGAAGGCCCCGGCTCCTGCGAGCCGGGGCCTTCGCGTTCCGCACGCCGCCGCCGCGGCCGGGTGTCTCAGACCAGGTTGGAGAAGTCCGGGCCCTTGGTGCGGGTGCGCTTGATCTCGTAGAAGCCCGGCACCGAGGCCACCGCCAGCGTGCCGTCCCACAGCCGCGCGGCCTCCTCGCCCTGGGGGGCGGGGGTGACGACCGGGCCGAAGAACGCTATCTGCTCACCGTCGTCACCGGGCACGGCGATGACCGGGGTGCCGACCTCCTGGCCGACCTTCTCGATGCCCTCGCGGTGCGAGGCGCGCAGCTCGGCGTCGAACTCGAAGTCCTCCTGGTCGTGGTACTCCATGAGCTCGGCGGGCAGACCCACGTCGGCCAGCGCCCCGGCCACGGCCTCGGGGGTGGTGCCCTCGCCCTTGTTGTGGATGCGGGTGCCCAGCGCCGTGTAGAGCGGGCCCACGACCTCCTGGCCGTGCTTCTGCCAGGCCGCCGTCACCACCCGCACCGGCCCCCACGCCTTCTTCTCCAGCAACTCGCGGTACTCCGCCGGGAGTTCGTCGAGCTTGTCCTCGTTGAGCACGGCGAGGCTCATCACGTGCCAGCGGACCTCGACGTCCCGGACCTTCTCGACCTCCAGCATCCAGCGGGAGGTCATCCAGGCCCAGGGGCACAGCGGGTCGAACCAGAAGTCCACCGGGGTCCTGGCGGCGGTCGTCTCGGACATGACGCTCCTCGGATGCGTGTGACGGTCGATTCCCTGGCCCAACACGCCGACGGCCCGGTCAATTCCCGGGTGTCCGCCCCGACCGCACCGTGAAAGGATCGTCGCCGATCATCACCCGCTGATCGTCCACAGATGCCCAGACCCGGAGGAGACGACCCTTGCCCGGTGAGAATCTGTCCCGCGAGGAGGCCCGCGAGCGGGCCGCGCTGCTGTCGGTCGACGCCTACGAGGTGTCGCTCGACCTGCGTTCGGCCCTCGGGGAGCACACGGGTGACGGACCGCGGACCTTCCGCTCCGTCACCACCATCCGCTTCCGCTGCGCCGAGCCCGGCGCCGCGACCTTCGCGGACCTGATCGCGCCGAGCGTCACCGCGGTCTCCCTCAACGGACGCGACCTGGACCCGGGCGCCGTCTTCGACGGCTCGCGCATCCAGCTGGAGGACCTGGCCGCCGAGAACGAGCTGGTCGTCGACGCCCGGTGCGCCTACTCCCGCACCGGCGAGGGCATGCACCGCTTCGTCGACCCGGAGGACGGCGAGGTCTACCTGTACACCCAGTACGAGCCCGCCGACGCCCGGCGCGTCTTCGCGAACTTCGAGCAGCCCGACCTCAAGGCGCCGTTCCGCTTCGAGGTGCGCGCTCCCGAGGGCTGGACGGCGTGGAGCAACGGCGCCGGCGAACTCACCGACGGCGTGTGGCGGTTCGCGGAGACCCGGCCGATCTCCACCTACATCACGGCGGTCGTGGCCGGCCCGTACCACTACGTCACCGACAGCTACAGCCGTGAGCTGCCCGACGGCACCCGGCTGGAGATCCCGCTGGGCGCGATGTGCCGCAAGGGGCTGGCCCCATACTTCGACGCCGACGACGTCTTCCTGATCACCAAGCAGGGCCTGGACTTCTTCCACGAGAACTTCGACTACCCGTACCCGTTCGGCAAGTACGACCAGGCCTTCGTGCCCGAGTACAACCTCGGCGCCATGGAGAACCCGGGCATGGTCACCTTCCGCGAGGAGTACATCTACCGGGGCAAGGTGACCCGGACCTCCTACGAGCGGCGGGCCACCACCATCCTCCACGAGATGGCCCACATGTGGTTCGGCGACCTGGTCACCATGGAGTGGTGGGACGACCTGTGGCTCAAGGAGTCCTTCGCCGACTTCATGGGCACCTTCTCCCTGGTCGAGGCCACCCGGTTCACCGACGGCTGGATCAGCTTCGCCAACATGCGCAAGTCGTGGGCCTACCGGGCCGACCAGCTGCCCTCCACGCACCCGGTCACCGCGGACATCCGCGACCTGGAGGACGCCAAGCTCAACTTCGACGGCATCACCTACGCCAAGGGCGCCAGCGTGCTCAAGCAGCTGGTGGCCTACGCCGGCCGGGACGCCTTCCTGGAGGGGGCGCGCCGCTACTTCAAGCGCCACGCCTACGGCAACACGCGGCTGGGCGACCTGCTGTCGGTGCTCGGCGAGACCAGCGGCCGGGACATGACGTCCTGGGCCAAGGCATGGCTGCAGACCGCCGGGGTCAACTCGCTCACCCCGCAGGTACTGCTGGCCTCCGACGGGCGGATCGAGGAGCTGGCGGTGCTGCAGGAGGCCGCCGAGTCCCACCCGACGCTGCGCCCGCACCGGGTCGCGATCGGCCTCTACCGGGTCGACGGGGGCGAGCTGGTCCGCTACGCCCGCGCCGAGGCCGACGTGGCCGGCGCCCGCACGGTGATCGGCGACCTGGCCGGCGCGGACGCGCCGGACCTGGTGCTGGTCAACGACGACGACCTCACCTACTGCAAGGCCCGCTTCGACGAGACCTCGCTGGCGACGCTGCGCGAGCACCTGGGCTCGATGACGGACCCGCTGGCACGCGCGCTGTGCTGGTCGGCGCTGTGGAACATGACCCGGGACGCGCTGCTTCCGGCCCGCGAGTTCGTGGCCCTGGTGGTGCGGTTCGGCGGGGCGGAGACCGAGATCGGCGTGCTGCAGATGCTCCACGCCTGGGCGCGCACCGCACTGGTGCGGTACGCGGCGCCCGTCTGGCGGCCGGAGGGTGAGCGGCTGCTGGCCGAGGGCGCGCTGCGGGAGCTGCGGGCGGCCGGGGCGGGCGGGGAGCACCAGCTCTCCTGGGCCCGGTTCCTGGCCTCCACCGCCTCGGCCGAGGGCGAGTTCGCGCTGCTGCGGGGGCTGCTGGACGGCACCGAGAAGATCGACGGCCTGGAGATCGACCAGGAGCTGCGCTGGGACTTCCTGGAGCCGCTGGCCGCGCACGGGCTCGCCGACGAGGCGGCGCTCGCCGAGGAGCGGGCCCGGGACAACACGGCGTCGGGCGAGCGGCGCCAGGTGCGGTGCCTGGCGGCGCGGCCGTCGGAGGCGGTCAAGGCCGAGGCGTGGGGCGCGCTCGTCGAGTCGGACGCGCTGTCCAACGCGCTGGTGGAGGCGACCATCGGCGGGTTCTCCCAGCCGTCCCAGCGGGGGCTGCTCGCCCCGTACGCGGAGCGGTACTTCGCGATGCTGGAGCGGGTGTGGGCGCAGCGGTCCATCCAGATCGGCCAGGACCTGGTGCAGGGGCTGTACCCGTGGCTCCAGGACTCCGCCGCCACGCTGGAGGCGACCGACGCGTGGCTGACGGCGCACGAGGACGCGGCGCCGGCGCTGCGCCGCCTGGTCCTCGAGGCGCGCGACGACCTCGCCCGGGCGCTGGCCGCCCAGGAGTGCGACGCGGCCGCGTGACGTGGGTCCCGTGAACGCGGGTCCCGTGAACGCGGGTCCCGTGAACGCGGGTCCCGTGAACGCGGGAGGGGGCGCCCGGTGGTACCGGGCGCCCCCTCCTTTGCGTTCCTCGCCTTGGCTTCCCCGCGCGCGGCGCGGGTCAGCGGCGGCGCGGGTCAGCGGCGGCGTGTCACCTGGCGCCGGCGGCGGCCTGGTCGGCCGCCTGGGCGCGCAGGGCGCGCTCCACGCCCGCACGCGACTCGGTCACGATGCGCCGCAGCGCCGCGACCGGCTCGGCGGAGGACAGCCACGCGTCGGTACGGGCCAGCGTGTCCTCGGAGACCTGGATGCCGGGGTACAGGCCCACCGCGATCTGCGAGGCGAGCTCGAAGGAGCGGGACCCCCAGACGCCCTTCAGCGCCTCGAAGTACTTCTCCGTGTACGGCGCCAGCAGCTCCCGCTGCTCGCTCTGCACGAAGCCCATGATCACGGCTTCCTGCACGGCGTTGGGCAGCTTGTCGGACTCGACGACCGCGGCCCACGCCTCGGCCTTGGCCTCCGGCGTCGGCCGCGCGGCGCGGGCCGTGGCGGCGTGCCGCTCGCCGGCCGCGGTGCGGTCGCGCTCGTACTCGGCGGCGATCTCCGCCTCGTCGAACCGGCCGGTGGCGGCGAGCCGCTGCACCAGGGCCCAGCGCAGCTCGGCGTCGACGGCGAGGCCGTCGAGGCTGCGGGAGCCGTCGAGCAGGGCCTCGAGGAGGTCCAGCTGGTCCGGCGTGCGGGCGGCGTCGGCGAAGGCGCGGGCCCAGGCGAGCTGGTGGTCGCTGCCCGGCTCGGCGGACCGCAGGTGGGCCAGGGTGGCCTCGGTCCAGCGGGCCAGCAGCGCGTCCCGGTCGGCCGGGGCGGCGTACGTCTCCAGCGCCAGCTTGACCTGGCGGTGCAGGGACTGCACGACGCCGATGTCGGACTCCTTGGCGATGCCGGAGAGCACCAGCTCCAGGTAGTCGCGGGTGGCCAGCTCGCCGTCGCGGGTCATGTCCCAGGCGGAGGCCCAGCACAGGGCGCGCGGCAGGGAGGACTCGAAGTCGCCGAGGTGCTCGGTGACGAAGGCCAGCGAGCGCTCGTCGAGGCGGACCTTGGCGTACGACAGGTCGTCGTCGTTGAGCAGGACGACGTCCGGGCGGGCCGTGCCGGCCAGCTGCGGGACCTCGGTCAGCTCGCCGTCGACGTCCAGCTCCAGGCGCTCGGTGCGCACCAGCTTGCCGCTCGCCGCGTCGAGGCTGTAGAGGCCGATCGCGATGCGGTGCGGCCGCAGCAGCGCCTGGCCCTTGGCGCCGGCGGGCAGCGCGGGGGCCTCCTGGCGGACGGCGAAGGAGGTGATGACACCGGCGTCGTCGGTCTCGAGCTCCGGGCGCAGGATGTTGATGCCGGCCGTCTCCAGCCACTTCTTCGACCAGTTCTTCAGGTCGCGGCCGGAGGTCTCCTCCAGCGCGCCCAGCAGGTCGGGCAGGCGCGTGTTGCCGAAGGCGTGGCGCTTGAAGTAGGCCTGCACGCCGCGGAAGAACTCGTCCTCACCGACGTACGCCACCAGCTGCTTCAGGACGCTGGCGCCCTTGGCGTAGGTGATGCCGTCGAAGTTGACCATGACGTCTTCGAGGTCGTTGATGTCCGCCATGATCGGGTGGGTGGACGGCAGCTGGTCCTGCCGGTACGCCCAGGTCTTCTCGGAGTTGGCGAACGTCGTCCAGGCGTGCGGCCAGCGGGAGCCGGGCGCGGCGGCCTGGCAGGCGACCGAGGTGTAGGTGGCGAACGACTCGTTCAGCCAGAGGTCGTTCCACCACTCCATGGTGACCAGGTCGCCGAACCACATGTGGGCCAGCTCGTGGAGGATCGTCTCGGCGCGGCGCTCGTAGGCGGCGTCGGTGACCTTGGAGCGGAAGACGTACTGGTCGCGGATGGTGACCGCGCCCGCGTTCTCCATGGCGCCGGCGTTGAACTCCGGTACGAAGAGCTGGTCGTACTTGGCGAACGGGTACGCGTGGTCGAACTTCGCCTCGAACCAGTCGAAGCCCAGGCGGGTGACCTCGAAGATGTGGTCGGCGTCGAGGTGCTCGGCCAGCGAGGGGCGGCAGTAGATGCCGAGCGGGACCGTGCGGCCGTCCTTCTCGTAGGTGCTGTGCACCGAGTGGTACGGGCCGGCGATCAGCGCGGTGATGTAGGACGAGATCCGCGGGGTCGGCTCGAACGCCCAGAGACCGTCCTTGGCCTCGGGGGTGGGCGAGTTGGAGATCACGCTCCAGCCCTCGGGGGCCTTCACGGTGAACTGGAACGTCGCCTTGAGGTCCGGCTGCTCGAACGAGGCGAAGACGCGGCGGGCGTCCGGCACTTCGAACTGGGTGTACAGGTAGGTCTGCTCGTCGACCGGGTCGACGAAGCGGTGCAGGCCCTCACCGGTGTTGGTGTAGGCGCAGTCCGCGACGACCCGCAGGACGTTCGGTCCCTCGAGCAGGCCGGGCAGCGCGATCCGCGAGTCCTGGAAGACCTCGGCCGGGTCCAGCGGGTCACCGTTGAGCGTGACCTCCAGGACGGCGGGCGCGACCAGGTCGATGAAGGACTCCGCGTCGCGGGCGGAGGTGAAGCGCACCGTGGTGACGGACCTGTAGGTCGCCTCCCCCTCCGGGGCGCCGGAGATGTCGAGCTCGATCTCGTACGAGTCGACGGTGAGCAGCTCGGCCCGCTGCTGTGCCTCTTCGCGGGTCAGATTGGTGCCAGGCACGCGGTCATCTCCTCGTTGTGCGTAGGTTGCGCCATCCTTCCACGGGCTCCGGCCTCCGCGCGATGAGGTAACTCCGCCTGTGGACGAACCGCGCGGACCCCCTGTGGACAACGCCGGGAAACCGCGCCGGGCGGCCACCCGTGAGGGTGACCGCCCGGCGTGCCGATGACGGGTGGCGACTACTTAGCGGAGAGCTCCGCGGCGACCAGCTCCGCGATCTGGACGGCGTTCAGCGCGGCGCCCTTGCGCAGGTTGTCGTTGGAGACGAACAGCGCGAGGCCGTTCTCCACCGTCTCGTCGCGGCGGATGCGGCCCACGAAGGAGGGGTCCTGGCCGGCCGCCTGGAGCGGGGTGGGGATGTCGGTGAGGACGACGCCGGGGGCGTCGGCCAGCAGCTCGGCGGCGCGCTCGGGGCTGAGCGGGCGGGCGAAGCGGGCGTTCACCTGGAGGGAGTGGCCGGAGAAGACGGGCACGCGCACGCAGGTCCCGGAGACCTTGAGCTCGGGGATCTCCAGGATCTTGCGGGACTCGTTGCGGAGCTTCTGCTCCTCGTCGGTCTCGTTCAGGCCGTCCTCGACGAGGTTGCCGGCGAAGGGCAGCACGTTGAAGGCGATGGGCCGCTTGTAGACGTCCGGCTCGGGGAACTCCACGGCGGAGCCGTCGTGGGCGAGCTTGTCGGCCTCCTCGACCACCTTGCGGACCTGGCCGTGCAGCTCGGCCACGCCGGCCACGCCGGAGCCGGAGACGGCCTGGTAGGTGGTGGCGACCAGGGCCTCGAGGCCGGCCTCGTCGTGGAGCGGGCGCAGCACCGGCATGGCGGCCATGGTGGTGCAGTTCGGGTTGGCGATGATGCCCTTGGGGCGGTCGGCGACCGCGTGCGGGTTGACCTCGGAGACGACCAGCGGGACCTCGGGGTCCATGCGCCAGGCGGAGGAGTTGTCGATCACCACGGCGCCCTGGGAGGCGACCTTCTCGGCGAGGGCCTTGGAGGTGGCGCCGCCGGCCGAGAAGAGGACGATGTCCAGGCCCGAGTAGTCGGCGGTGGCGGCGTCCTCGACGGTGACACCGTCCAGGTCGCGCCCGGCGGAGCGGGCGGAGGCGAACAGGCGCAGCTCCGTGACGGGGAAGTTCCGCTCGGCGAGGATCCTGCGCATGACCGTGCCGACCTGACCGGTGGCTCCGACGATTCCGACCCTCACGGTGCGACTCCCTTGCGTCTGTGTGCTGCGACGTCTGTGTCCTGTGTGCGGCGCCGCGCGTGCCCTGGTGCGCGATGTCCGGTTTCCATCATGCGGCGGTCACCGGGTGACCTGTCCAATCCTTTGCCCGTCCTCTCGCAGGTCGGACAGGGGTGCGGACCGGGGGCCCGGCGGCGATCCTGCGGCGCCTACCCGTCGTCCCCCGCGCGAATCCTGCGTTCATGGGCGGCGGGCGCAATCCCTCCGGACGCGACGCGATGATGTCCCGACGATGTGACGAACGCCATTTTGTTGTCGCGGCGAACGTTTCCGCGTCGTCCGGCGTCGTAGGGGCGAAGGTGCGTGACGGGAGGGGCGGCGTGCTGCGCGGACGGGTGCGTTTCAGAGGCGCGGCGGGGGCCGACCCCGCCGACCCGCTGGAGCCTGAGCAGGAGCGGCGGGTGCGGGCGGTGCTGGCGCTCGGCGGGGTGCCGCAGGCCGACCTGGCGGACGGGGTCCAGCACGTGCGGCTGCGCCTGCTGGAGCGGTCCGCCGCCGGCAAGGAGGCCCCGCGGGACGTGTCGGCGTGGGCCGCGGTGGTGGCGTCCAACTGGGCGATGGACTGGCACCGGGCACGCCGCCGCCAGGAGCGGGTGGGCGAGCGACTGGCCTCGCTGCGGCCGGCCGAGCAGCCGTCCGGCGAGGAGTCGAGCGTGCTGCAGCTGTCCGTGGCGCACGGCCTGGACGAGCTGACCGACGCCCAGCGGCAGGTGGTCACGCTGCGGTTCTACGCCGACCTGGCCGTGCGGGACATCGCGGCGGAGCTGGGGGTGCCGGAGGGCACGGTGAAGAGCCGGCTGCACAGCGCGGTGCGGGCGCTGCGGGCCCGTCTGCACGAGGACGAGGTGGTGTGAGGATGCCCGCCGGACACGAGGACGACCCGCTGCTGGCGGTGCTGAACGGTGACCCCGTCGCGCCGGACGCGGACGAGAGGACGCGCGCCGCCCACGAGGCGGCCGAGGCGGACGTGCTGCTGCTGCGCGGGGCGCTGCGGGACATCGGCGACGCGCTCGCCGCCGCGCCGGCCACGCCCGCCGCCGCTGCCCCGGTCCCGCCCGAGGAGCTCGCCGCCCGCCGCCGCGCGCGACGGCGGTCCGCCGTGACGTGGGGCGCCGGGCTGGCCGCCGCGGCCGCGGTCACCGGGGTGATGTACCTCGGTGCGACCGGCGCCGTCCGCGGCGACGCCTCTTACTCGGCCTCGGACGCCGAGGCGAAGCCGGACATGGGAGCCGACGAGAAGGCGGCGGCCCCCGGTTCGTCCGCCGACCGGCCGGCCGTCGCCTGCGCGAGCCTGGTCGTCGAGGGCACGGTCGTGCGTCTGCGGCCGCTGCCCGACGGCCACGTCCAGGTGACGCTGGAGGCGGAACGGTACTGGGTGCCGGAGCAGGAGGCGTCCGAGGCGCCCGTCGCGGTGACGGTGCTCCCCGAGGAGGCCCGCACCGACCTGCCGGTCGGCACCCGGGCCCTGGTCACCCAGGGGGCGTCGGGCGGCTGGTGGGCCACCGGCGACCGCCTCGCCGCCGAGCGCGCGGAACTCGACGCCACCCGCCCCGACGACGGAGGGGTCTGTCCGACGGAGTGAGGGGCCGGGCCCCTGGCGTGAAGGGGATACGGGGCAAGGAAAGAGGGCGGGCGTCCGGTGATGGACGCCCGCCCCTTCGTCACCCTGGCGCGGCCGGGGCCGCGAGCCGGTTACCCGGTGACGCCTTACTCGGTGACGCTGCCGATCTTCACGCTGCCGACGCCCGCCGGGGTGCCGTTGGCGTTGACGAGCTGGACCTGACCGAAGAACTCACGTCCCGCCGGGGCCGGCGCGCCGACGGTGACGGTGCCCGAGAAGGAGGCCTTGCCGCCCTCGGCGAGCTTCACCGTGGTGCCGTCCACCGCGACGGTGCCGAGCGCCTCGGAGAAGAACACGTCGAGGTAGTCGTACTGGGTCGAGCCGCTCGGGATCGAGTAGCCGTCGACCTCGACGGTGTAGGTGCCGGCGGCCGGCGTCTTGATGGAGACGGACTCCTCGGAGTCGCCGTCGGCGGAGGAGCCGACCTTCGTGCCCGCCGCGTTGTAGACGTTGAGGTCCAGGTCCGAGGCGGTGTCGGAGACGTTGCCGATGGACACGTTCAGCGCCTCGGCGCCCGCGGGCACCTCGACGGTGAACTCCTGCACCTCGTGGTTGGCGATGGTCGGACGGTCCGTCTTGGACGACCCCAGCGAGCCGCCGACCAGCTTGCCCTCGAAGGCGGCGAACTTGTTCTCCACCGTCCACTCGGCCGCGGCGGGCTCGCCGACCTTGGCCGCGGGGATCTCGAGGGTCTCCGGCTCGAACGTGGCGCCCAGCAGGGTGACGTCGAGCTTGTACGGGTTGTTCAGCAGCGGCGAGGTGCGCCGCGCCTCGACCTCGATCTCCCAGACGCCCGGGGTGGGCGCGTAGAAGCGGGCCTGCGGCTTGCAGCCGCCGTCGCCGCCCGGGTAGTTCGGGTAGCAGTTCACGGTCGACGTCGGGTCCGAGGGGACACCGTACGGGTGGATCGAGATGAAGCGGGTCTGGCTCTTGTCGGCCAGGCCGCTCAGCGCGACCTCGAGGGAGGTGGCGCCCTCGGGCACGGTCACGAAGTAGGACTTGTGGCTGTTGCGCTGCACGGTGCCCGAGGCGGCGAAGGTGTTCTTCACGGCCGAGGCGGCGATCACGGAGGTCATGATCTGCTGGTCGACGCCCTCGGTGAACGGGTCGTTCACCTCGAGGATCGCGCTGTGCATGCCCAGCGAGCCGGGCTTCGCCGCGACCTTGACGGTGACCGGCTTGTTCAGCGGAAGGAGAACCAGCTCGCTGCCGACGATGTCGAAGGTGCGGCCGTGGTTGTTCTTCAGCGACAGCTTGTGCAGCACGCTCGCCTTGGAGCCGGAGGTGCGGGTGACGACGACGTCGTACACCTTGCGCTCGCCGACCTTGATGCCGCCCTCACGGTCGTACAGGCCGGTGCCGAAGCCCGGCTCGGCCAGCGCCCAGTCGATGTTGGTGTCGACGGGGGCCTTGACCGTGTACTCGTTGGCCTTGGCGTTGTGCTTGATGGAGTCCCAGGCGTCGACGATGTCGATCAGACCGGCGCCCTGCTCGTAGGCCTGGACACCGGGGATCTGGTTCGCCGTCGAGGTCAGCGCGGTGCGCAGCTTCGCCGGGGCGAGGTCGATCTTCTTCTGCTTGGCGGCGCTGATGAGCAGCGCGGTCGCGCCGGTGGCCTGCGGGGAGGCCATCGAGGTGCCCTGAAGCATCGAGTAGCCGGCCGGGAGCGCGTAGCCGGCCTCGGCGACGGGGCCGCCGGGGAGCCAGGTCTGCGTGGTGTTGATCGACGCGCCCGGGGCGGAGAGGGTCGGGGTGAAACCGCCGTCCTCACGCGGACCGCGCGAGGAGAACGGCATCATCGCGTAGTCCTTCTCCACGACGGAGCCGTAGTTGGCGGCCCAGGTCTCCTTGGAGACGGTCGCGCCGACCGAGATGACCTTGTCGGAGAGGGCGGGGTCGCCGATGGTGTTGACGCCGGGGCCGGAGTTGCCCGCGGAGATCACCAGCTGGACGCCGTACTGGTCAATGAGACGCGTGTAGAGACGCGAACGGTCGTTGTCGCCGTTGTTCAGCGCCGGGAGACCGCCGATCGACATGTTGACGATGTCGACGCCGCGGTTGACGACCAGGTCCATCATGCCCTCGGTGAGGGCGACGGCGGTGCAGCCGCCGGTCCAGGTGCAGGCGCGCGCGGAGACCAGCTTGGCGCCGGGGGCGGCGCCGTTCATCTTGCCGCCGAACAGGCCGTTGGCGGCGGTGATGCCGGCGACGTGGGTGCCGTGCTCGCTCTCGATGACGCCGATGTTGACGAAGTCCCGCTTCTGGCCGACCCAGGTGCCCCCGTAGGGGTCCATCGGGACGTCCTTGCGGATCTCGACGACGAACGGCTGACGCTCGGCGACGTCGGTGGCCGGGTCGTCCTTGCCGAACCAGCCGACCTGGTGGTCCTCCTTGTACGGCTTCATCACGGTGTCGTCCGTGAAGTCGCCGTTGTTGTTCTGGTCGACGATGACCGTGCCGGCCGCCGCGTCGTAGAGCACGCCCCACACGTCGGTGGTGTCGCCGTCACGGTTGGCGTCGCCCGCGGCGTCGCCGCCCGCGGTGTACGACTCGCGGAACAGCTGCACGTTGTGCTCGCCCGCGGGCGCGGTCCAGGTGCGGCCGCCGTAGGTGAAGCTGGTGCCGGAGACCGGGTTGATCATCGGACGCCAGGTGGCGTCGGAGTCGACGATCGGGTCGGTGGCGGTCACCCAGTCGACGATCTTGCGCTCACCGGTGGTGGTCTTCTGGAGCGCCGGGTGACCGAGGTCCACGCCGGAGTCCAGGATGCCGATGGTGACGCCGCGGCCGTCGGCCTTGGGGTTCTGCTTGACGAAGTCGACCGCGCCCGTCTCGAAGGACGGGTTGTACGGGTTCTTCGCCGGGGTGCTCGCGCCGGGGCCCGCGTAGGTGCCGGTGGCCTCGGCGCCGGAGGTCTTCTTGCCGGCGTCCGGACGCGGGTCGTCCAGCTTGACCTCCTTGTCCAGGTCGATGCCCTGGACGGAGGAGAGCTTGGCGGCGGCCGCGATGGCCGACTCCGCCTTGCCGGTGGGAACCGTGGCGCGGACGTAGCCGAGCTTGTCGTAGGACTTGCCCACCGACGCGCCCTTGACGGCGTCGAGCTGCTCGGCGACCTGCTCGGTCTGTCCGGGCTCGGTGATCACCATCATGGTGACGTTCTTCTCGCCGTCCGCCTGGGCGGCGGCGAGGAGTTCGGCGTCTTCCGAACCCAGCTTGTCGTGGGCCGACTTGCCCGGTGCGGGCTGGTCGGCCGCGGAGGCTGCGTCTGCGGCGAAGGCCATGGGTATCGGCCCGGCCGCGGAGAGCGCCGCCACCAGACCCGCGGCGACGGCGATGCGCGCAGCGCGTCTCGCGCCCGATATCTGGGTGCGCTCGGGATGAGAGGTCATCGATTTCCCTTGCGAGTGAAGGAAAGTGAGGAGGGCGTCGCGCGGGCGCCAATGCCCGGGATCGCCGACATCCGGAGAAATGGTCCGGATGACCGCTCAGCTTTACCTATGAGTACGGAGTTTGGGGAGAGTTGCCGGAGGCGTATTGCTGCCATGGCGTAATCCCGCCACACCGTGTGACTGGCGTGTCGCGTGTGACGACGGAGTGGCGGCCCGGCGGCGGCGTGTCAACGGCCCCGTGGTGCGGGCCCGGCGGTGGACGGCGGCGCCGCGCGGGTGGCATCCGCCCACCGCGTCGAGCTGCCGGGTCCGCGGTCCTGCCGTAACGTCTGGGTATGCATGAGGAGTTGAGGGTGGCGGCCTACGCCGTCTGCGTGCGGGACGAGCAGGTGCTGCTGGCGCGGTGGGTCGCGGGCGACGGTACACGGCGTTGGACCCTGCCGGGCGGCGGTATGGATCACGGCGAGGACCCCTACGACACCGTGGTGCGGGAGGTCGAGGAGGAGACCGGTTTCGACGTCGAACCGGTGGCCCTCCTCGGCGTGGACTCGGTGCGCCGGTCCTATCCGCGGCGGCTGGGGGCGCGGGCCGACTTCCACGGACTGCGCGTGGTGTACGAGGCGCGCATCACCGGCGGGTCGCTGCGCAACGAGGTCGGGGGATCGACGGACATGGCGGCGTGGCATCCGCTGTCGGCCGTCGCGGAACTCGACCACGTGGAGCTGGTCGACACGGGCCTGCGCCTCTGGCGCGAACGCCCGCGCACCGGCCACCTCGCCCCCGGGCCCCGCCCCGCCAAGCCCTGACCCACCGGGCGGAGGGGGCCCGCCCTTCCGCCCGCGTGCTGCCCGCGTTCCGCCCGGAGGCCTGACGCCGACAGTGGCGGGCCCACCGCGGACCGGGCCGGGCCTGCCGCCGACCGGATCGGGCTACTGCGAACCAGATGGGACCCCCCTGCGAACTGGGGCAGGCTTACCACCGGACCGGGACGGGTGCACGCGGACCGGAGCGGACCGCCCGCCGACCGGGACGGGCTCACCGCGGACCAGGACAGCCCGTTGGGTGCCAGGCGGGCTCACCGCGGACCGGGACGGCCCGTCGGGGACCGGGGCGGGCTTGCCGCGGACACCGGGCCCGGCTCATCCGGACCGGCTCGGGCCCGATGGGCGGAACCGGACCTCGACGCGGGCCCCGAGGAAACGTCACGCCCGAGTGCGCGACCGCGACCGCGACCGGGACCGCAACCGGGACGGGCTCACCGCGGACCAGGACAGCCCGTTGGGTGCCAGGCGGGCTCACCGCGGACCGGGACGGCCCGTTGGGGACCGGGGCGGGCTTGCCGCGGACACCGGGCCCGGCTCATCCGGACCGGGTCGGGCCCGATGGGCGGAACCGCGCCCGCGCACGTGGCGGCGCGCCCGCCGCGCGTGCCGCCGCGGCTGTCGTCGGGCCGGCCCCGTCAGGCCGGCCGTCGCGGAACCGGACCTCGACGCGGGCCCCGAGGAAACGTCACGCCCGAGTGCGCTCCCGCGACCGCGACCGCGACCGGAACCGGGACCGGGACACCGGCCGCGACGGCGGTCGCGGCGTCGCGGCCACGCCCCCACCCCCGCGCCGCCGGAGACGCGTCGCGGTCTGCCCGGCCACCGTCGCCCCGAGGGCCACCGCCATCCCCACCACCTGCACGGCCGTGAGGGCCTCCCCCAGCAGTCCCCACCCCAGCACCGTCGCGGTGAGCTGCGACAACGGCACCAGGAAGGCGACGCCCGTGGCCGTCATCCGTCCCAGCCCGCGGAACCACAGCCAGTACGCCAGCGCCGTGTTGACCAGGGCGAGGTACGCGTACCCGGCCGCCCTCACCCCGTCGATCGCGGGCGGCGCCCCCTCGACGGCCAGGGCGAGCGGCGCGATGACCAGCCCGCCCGCCGTCAGCTGCCAGCCCGTCAGCGCGAGCGGACCGACCCCCGTCGGCCTCCCCCACCGCTTGCCGAGGACCGTGCCGAGCGACATCGCGCCCGCCGACCCGAACGCCGCGGCCATCCCGACCGCGTCGACCGTGCCGATGCCCGGTGCCATCACCAGCGCCACCCCGGCCACCGCCGCCAGGCCCGTCAGCACGGTCCGGGCCCGTACCCGCTCGGAGAGCAGCACCGCCCCCAGTCCGGCCACCAGCAGCGGCCCCACCGACCCGGCGACCGCGGCCATTCCGCCCGGCATCCGGTACGCGGCGAGGAACAGCAGCGGGAAGAAGGCCCCGATGTTCAGCGCCCCCAGGACCGCCGCACGCCACCACCAGTCGCCGCGCGGCAGCACGCGGGTGACCGCCAGCAGCAGGAGCCCGGCGGGCAGCGCCCGCATCAGCGCCGTGAACAGCGGGCGGTCGGGCGGCAGGAACTCGGTCGTCACCACGTAGGTCCCGCCCCAGAACACCTGGGCCAGACCGGTGGCCGCCACGGTCAGGCCGGTCACCGCCGCGACGGGACCGGTGACCGTCGCCGCCGCCCCGGCGCCCCGCGCCTCCCGGGTGACCGACACCGCCGCCCCGGTGTCCCGCACCGTCCGCGCCTGATCCGACGTCCGGCTCACGCCGCCACCCCCACCCGCTCCGCCGCCGTTCCGACCCGCACCGCGCCCTCCGGCAGCCGTCGCTCAGCCACCACCAGCAGCCCGGCCGCCACCAGCGAGGTGCCGGTCAGGAAGACCCACGGCACCCGCCCGTCCAGCGCCAGCAGTGTGGTGAACAACGCCGGCGCCAGCGCCTTCGCCAGCGACCAGGACAGCTGGTACACCGCCATGTACCGCCCCCGCACCGCGGTCGGCGCGGCGGACACCGCGAGCACGTCGGCGGCCGGACTGTGCACCAACTCCCCCACCGTGACGACCACCACGCCCCCGACCAGCGCGGCCGTCAGCACCGCCGCCGAGTCCGGCCGGGCCGCCGCCAGCGCGAGCTGGGTCAGGAAACCCGCCGCGAAGAGCAGGGACCCCAGCGCCGCCGCCCGGGTCCGCCGCGCGCCGGCGCGCCGCACGAGGTGCCCCACGTAGGTGCCGGCCGCCGCGCACAGCGCCGTGTTGACGGCGAAGGCCACGCCGGTGAGCACGTCGGGACCGCCCAGGGAGACGACGGAGAGCGGGAACAGCACCGAGAGCGCCGTGTAGCTGAGCGCGTTGAAGAAGTTCGCGCCGGTGAGCACCAGGAACGGGCGGTCCCGCACGACGAGCAGGTAGCCCGGGGCGGCGGCGTCCGCCGCCTCCTCGCCCTTGCCCTCCCGTACCGGCCGGACCGCGCGCAGCAGCAGGGCCGCCACCGCGTAGGCCGCGGCGTTGGCCAGCGCGGTGCCGTGGTAGCCGGCCGGGCCCAGGATCCCGACCACCAGGGAGACGATCAGCGTCCCCGCGCCGAGCCCCGCGTTGCCCACCGCCCGCAGCCTGGCCTGCAGCCGGTCCCTGTCCGCGCCCAGGGCCACCTCGTCCACCAGGACCGTCTGGACTCCCGTGTAGGCCCGTTCGGCGGTCACCGTCAGCAGGGCGACGCCGGCGAAGGCTCCGAGGGAGTCGGCGAAGGGGTAGGCGAGGAACCCGGCGAACCGGATCCCGTGGAAGAGCAGCAGCATCCGCCGCGCCCCGTGCCGGTCCACCGCCGTGCCGATGAACGGCACCAGCGCCATCCCGCCGAGGCCGGCCACGGTCAGCACGGACCCCGCCATCGCGTAGGAGAGCCCGGTGACGTGGTGGAAGAAGACCAGGCTGAACGGGATGTACATCCCCGACCCGATGCCGTTCACCACCGCCGACGCCGTCAACCGGCCTCCCCCCGGCACTCCTTGCCGCCCCGCGGCCTTGCCCTCGCCCATCCGGACCTCCCCCGCGGTCACCGCTGCGTCGTCGCGCCACCGCGACAAGTAGCTTAGCAGTAAGCTACTTACTGGCAAGCTGCTTATTTGCGAGGGATCGTCGACGACGCCGATACTCGGCACATGAGCAGCAGTGGCCAGCAGCCCCGGGACGGCGTCGACGCGATCATCGAGCAGTGGGCCCGGGAACGCCCCGACCTCCGGACCCCGGGGATGGAGGTCTTCGGGCGGATCTACCGGCTCGCGCGGGTGATGGGCGAGCGCGCGGAGCGGGCGTACTCCGCGTTCGGCATCTCCCGCGGGGAGTTCGACGTGCTGGCCACGCTGCGCCGCTCGGGCGAGCCGTACACCCTGAGCCCGCGCGACCTCTCCACCACGCTGATGCTCACCACCGGCGGCATGACCGGCCGGCTGGACAAGCTGGAACGGGCGGGGCTGCTGACCCGCTCACCCGACCCGGACGACCGGCGCGGCCTGCGGGTCTCCCTCACCGAGCGCGGGCTCGCGCTCGTCGACGAGGCGGTGGGCGCCGGGCTCGCCGAGCAGAACCAGGCCGTGCGGGACGCCTTCGACGACCGCCGCGCCGCCGAACTGGCGGACATGCTGCGGGAGTTGCTGGCCACGGCGGAACACCCGGCCGTGCACCCCCGCAGTGAGGCCTGATCAGCCCACGTGCTCACCCACCGCGGCCCGCACCTGCTCCGCGGTGGCCTCCTCAGCGGCCCATGCCGCGTAGCCGTCGGGGCGGACCAGGACCGCCGTGCCGCGCGGGGCGGCCCACCGCTCCACGGCCAGGCGCTCACCCCCGGGCGCGAGGTCGAGTCCGGGCGGGGCCAGCAGCACGAACCGTCCGCCGCGCAGGGCCTCGTACAGGCGGCCCCCGCCGGCCAGCGGGACGTCCGGCACTCTGGCGCCGACCACCCGGTGGGCACCGCGCGGCCGGCGGTATCGGATGCCGATGCCGCTGACCATCGCGGTGCCCCGCCGCCACACCGGACCCACCCGGCTCGCCGTGTCCAGCGCCGTCGCCCGCAGCAGGCGGGCGGCCGGGCCGTGGGCCAGAGCGCCCCGGATCAGGGCGCCGCTGCCCAGCAGCACCATCCGCCCCACCGGGTGACGTTCGCCCTGGTAGGTGTCGAGCAGCTCCGGGGCGGCGTGCCCGCCGAGCACCGCCGCCAGCTTCCAGCCGAGGTTGGCGGCGTCCTGCAGCCCCGTGTTCATCCCCTGACCGCCCGCCGGGGAGTGGACGTGCGCGGCGTCGCCTGCGAGCAGGACCCGGCCGACGCGGTAGGACGGCGCCTGCCGCTCGTCGCTGTGGATGCGGGACATCCAGCGCGGGTCGTGCATGCCGAAGTCGGTGCCGAGGGCTCCGCGGACGATCTCGCGGACCTCCTCCAGGTCCACCGGGTCGCTGTCCGGCCGGTCGTGGCCCCGCCGCCAGCCGGTCACCCGGTGGTAGCCGTCGCCGAAGGGGGCGACCAGCGCGAACCCGTCCGGCCCGGCGTCGGCGGTGAGCACCGAGCCGGGCTCCTCGGTCAGCCTCACGTCGGCGAGGACCAGGGAGCGGATCACCGAACGTCCCGGGAACGGGAGCCCGATCAGGTCGCGGACCGCGCTGTGCACGCCGTCCGCGCCCACCACGTAGGCGGCGCGCAGCGACTCCGTCCGACCGCCGGGCGTCCGGACCTCGACGTCCACCCCGTCGGCGTCCTGGCGCAGGCCGGTCACCTCCCGCTCGTGGGCGAAGCGCACCCCGGCCTTCACGGCGCGCCGCTCGAGCAGCCGCTCCACCTCGTACTGCGGGACGACCAGGACGTAGGGGAAGCGGGAGGGCAGCGAGCCCAGGTCCAGCGAGAGCCGCCCGAAGAGGCGGAGGCTGCCGAGCGGACGTCCGATCCCGGCCAGCTCGTCGGCGAGCCCCCGGGCGTCCAGCTGCTCCAGGGTCCGGGCGTGCACCACCAGGGCGCGGGAGAGGTTGCTGATCCGGTGCGGGCGCTTCTCCACGAGGGTGACGGGGATCCCGGCCTCGGCGAGGTCGCCGGCCAGCAGCAGTCCGGTGGGGCCGGCGCCGACGACGGCCACGGAGCGGGCCGCGTCGTCGGCGGGGTGCGGGGTGGTGCCGTGCATGGCGGTCATGGTGGCCTCCCGTTGGTCGGCGGCCTCGGTGCGACCCGGCCGCAATGCGAGTCAACACCTGTTGGCCAACGCTTGTTGACCACGCTAGACCCGCGGCTCTGGACGGTCAACAGCCGTTGGCCTACGTTTGTTGACATGACCGAGAACAGCCCTCCGGCGGCCGACGCCGGACCACCTCGCCCTCGCAGGTCGGACGCCACCCGCGCGGCGATCCTCACGGCGGCGATCGCCCGGTTCGCCGCGGACGGCTACGAGCGGGCCACCATTCGCGCCATCGCACGGGACGCGGGCATCGACCCGGCCATGGTGATGCGCTACTACGGCAGCAAGGAAGGGCTGTTCCAGGCCGCGTCGGAGATCGACCTGCGGATGCCGGACTTCGCCGGCGTGCGTCCCGAGGAGGCGGGCGAGGCGCTGGTGCGGCACTTCCTCCAGCGCTGGGAGGCGGACGACTCGCTGGTCGCGATGCTCCGGGTGGCGATGGCCTCGGGGATGGACGAGGGGCGGCAGCAGGCTCTGCTGGAGCGTCAGGTCGGGCCGGTGGTGGCGCGCTTCTGCACGGTCCCCGCCGAGGTGCCGCGCCGTACCGCGCTGATCGCCTCGCAGGTCGTGGGCATGGCGGTACTGCGCTACCTGATGCTGGTGCCGACGGTGGTGGCGATGAGCCACGACGAGATCGTGGCCTGGCTCGCGCCGACGGTGCAGCGGTACCTCACGGCCGACGTTCCTGACGGCGCTCGGCTCCGCGCGGGGTGAGGACGCGACGAGGGTGCCGTCCTCGCCCCACGGACCGTAGCCGTGACGCGAGGGCGGCACCCTCAGCGGTCTGCTGTTGTTCCGGCCTGCCGCGCTCGGGCGGCCGGACGACCGGGTGACCGGGTGACCGGGTCAGGAGTTCTTGGTCCTGATGTTGGTCGACGTGACCCGGTGCTCCTCCTTGGACTTGTCCAGGACCATCACCAGACCGGCGATGACCCCGAAGAGCACGAGCGGGGCGACGACGTAGAGGCCCAGCGTCTCGATGACGCTCAGGCCGGTGCCGGGGTCGTCGCCGTCGTCGCGCGTCAGCGCGAGCGCGGGGGACGACATGAGCAGCATCATCAGCGTCGTGCCGGCGGCCAGGGCGCCGGTGCGCAGGGCGTTCTTCTTGTCCACGGCGCCCAAGGTAACGGACGCGGGCAGGGGCCGCGCGCCCGGGGTGCCGTTCCGGCGGGTGTGTCAGCCGGGTGGCTCCGGCCGCCCGTCCTCCTCGACCGGTTCCCGCAGGGCCGCCAGGAGCGCGTGCAGCCGCGGGGAGGACGAGAGTTCCTCCAGGGTGACGGGCCGCCCCTCGCCGTCGGCCACGGGCAGCCGCCAGTTGGGGTACTCGTCCCAGGTGCCGGGGACGTTCTGCGGCCGCCGGTCGCCCACCCCGTCGGGCAGCCACACACCGGCCAGGCGCGCCGGGGTGCGCCACAGGAAGCGGTGCAGGGCCCGCACGACGTCCTCCTCGCGGGTGCCGTCCAGCAGCCCGCGGCCGTCCAGTTCCGCCAGCCACTCCCCCAGTTCGGCCGCCGCCTCCTCCCGTTCGCGTTCCACCGGACGGGTGAGCAGGCCCAGCCGGTGGCGCAGGTCGACGTGGTCGTGGGCGATCCGCGAGGCGGTGGGGGGCAGGTCGTGGGTGGTGACGGTGGCCAGGCAGTCGGCCCGCCAGCTCTCCGGGGGCAGGACGCGGCCGCCGCCCTCCCAGTCGCGTTCGAACCAGAGCACCGAGGTGCCCAGCACGCCCCGCTCCCGCAGGGCCTCCCGGACGCCGGGCTCCACCGTGCCGAGGTCCTCGCCGATGACGGCGGCGCCGGCTCGGTGGGCCTCCAGGACCAGGACCGCCAGCATCGCCTCGGCGTCGTAGTGGACGTAGGCGCCCTCCGTGGGCGGGCGGCCCTGCGGCACCCACCAGAGCCGGAACAGACCCATGACGTGGTCGATGCGCAGCGCCCCCGCGTGCCGGAAGCAGGCCCGCAGCAGGTCCCGCAGCGGGGCGTAGCCGGTCTCGGCGAGCCGGTCGGGCCGCCAGGGCGGCAGCCCCCAGTCCTGTCCGTGGGCGTTGAACGCGTCGGGCGGGGCGCCCACCGACATGCCGGCGGCGAAACAGTCCCGCAGCGCCCAGGTGTCCGCGCCGCCGGGGTGGACGCCGACGGCGAGGTCGTGGATCAGGCCCACGCCCATGCCGGCCTCACGGGCGGCGCGCCGGGCGGCGGCGAGCTGTTCGTCGGTGAGCCAGGTCAGCCAGCGGTGGAGGTCGACGCGGTCGGCGAGCTCGAGCCGCGCCCGGGAGGTCTCCGGGGACCGCGGGTCGCGCAGCCGCTCGGGCCAGCGGTGCCAGTCGGGTCCGTGCACCTCGGCGAGGGCGTACCAGGTCGCGTGGTCGTCCAGCGCGCGCCCCTCCCGGGCCACGAACGCGGCGTACGCGGCGCGGCGGCCCGGCGCGAGGGGCACCGCGCGCACCAGTTCCAGGGCGCGGCGCTTCAGGTCCCAGACGGCGTCGCGGTCGATCGACGCGTCCTTCTCCAGCACGCCCTCGCGCAGCCGGGCGGCCTGCTCGGCCAGGGCGCGCAGCGCGGGGCGTTCCTCCTCGGCGACGTGGGCGAACTCGGGGACGTCCTGGACCCGCAGGTAGAGGGGGTCGGGAAAGCGGCGGGAGGACGGCCGATAGGGGGAGGGGTCCACGGGCGGGCCGGGCACGCTCGCGTGCAGCGGGTTGAGCTGCACGAAGCCGACGTCCAGGGCGCGCCCCGCCCAGCCGGCCAGGTCGGCGAGGTCGCCCAGGTCGCCCATGCCCCAGGAGCGGTGCGAGAGCAGCGAGTAGAGCTGGACCAGCAGTCCGCGGTGCCGCCCCTCCACGCCGGGCGCCCGGTCGGGGGCGACGATCAGGTGGGCCTCGCCGGCGCGGCCGTCGGGGGCGGTGACGGCGAGCCGGTGGACGCCGTACGGCAGGTCCTCGAGCGCCGCGGGACCGGTGCGGGTCTCCCCGTCCTCGGTGACCACGCGGACGTCGGCGCCCTCGGGCAGCTCGGGCGCCCGCCCGGGGCGGAGCACCACGGTGGGCGGCAGCAGCCGCTCGGCCAGCTCGCGTTCCCTGGCCGCCAGCGCGGCGGCGGGGTCGGCCGTGTCCACGCCCAGCGCGGCGAGCGCCGCGCTCACCGCCTCCCGGGGCACGGCCACCGTGCGGTCCGGCGCCGGCCGGTACTCGGTGGCCACCCCGTACGACTGCGCGAGCCGCGCCAGCGGCTCTCCTGGTACCGGTCCGGCCACGGTTCCTCCTCGTCGAGGTCGAGCACGCCCGCACAAGTGGCTACCCACCGGACGCCGGACCAGACATGCCCTCCCCCGAACGGGTGCCCTCCACGGGCGCGGCCGCGGGCGGCCCGGGCGCCGCAGGGCGCCGGGTACGCGAAGGCCCGGACCGGTGGCAGGTGTCAGGCGGACACGCCGTCGATCCGGGCCAGGGCCTCGTCCGCGCCGTAGGGCCGCAGGTACGGCAGCCAGCGCGGGTCCCGGTGGCCCGTGCCGATGATGCGCCAGGCCAGGCCGGTGGGCGGGGCCGGTTTGTGGCGCAGTCTCCAGCCCAGCTCCATGAGGTGGCGGTCGGCCTTGGTGTGGTTGCAGCGACGGCAGGAGGCCACCACGTTGTCCCAGACGTGCTGCCCGCCGCGGCTGCGGGGGATCACGTGGTCGACGCTGGTGGCGACGCCGCCGCAGTACACGCAGCGGCCGCCGTCCCGGGCGAAGAGCGCCCGTCGGGTGAGAGGCACCGGCCCCCGGTAGGGGACGTGGACGAAACGCTTGAGCCGGACCACGCTGGGGGCCGGCAGGGAGAGGGTCGCGCTGTGCAGGTGGGCGCCGGACTCCTCGAGGCAGACTGCCTTGTTCTCGAGGACGAGGACGAGCGCGCGGCGGAGCGGTACGACGCCGAGCGGCTCGTACGACGCGTTGAGGACCAGGACGTGCGGCACGGTGCCTCCTTGTACGCCGGCGGCGCGTGGCTCGCGCCGGGACGATCTGCAGTCAGTTTCCCCTCTGCCCTGGTCGCGGCGCCACCACGTGGCAACAACAGGGTGGCCGCCCGCGGAGTGGTCCTGACCACAGCGGGACACCGCCGGCCCCGCCCTGCGCCGGGCGTCCCTCGGCGCACGAGGGCACCCCTTATCCCTTCCTCATCCTCTGGTGAGGCCCGTCTCTCTTCCCCGGGAAGCGGCTAAGCCACCCGGTTTGCCCCGTTAGTGTGGTCGGGCTGCCCCTTCGGCCTCCGTGGCCGTCGCCGTGCCCCCGCCGGGGCAGCCACCGCACCTGGAGGTATCCCACCGTGTCCCCCGTGTCCCTGTCCGCCGCCTTCCCGGCCGCCGGCCCGGACCCGTCCACGACCGCCCCCGCCTCGTCGACCACCCCCGCCCCGACCCCGACCATGCCGTCCCTGGAGGAGGCGCACGCGCGTGCCTCCGAGGCGGCGGGCTGGTTCCAGGAGAACTGGGCGTCGTGGCTGGCCGTGGGTCTGCGGATCGTGCTGATCGTCGCGGTCGCGCTGGTCCTGCGGATGCTGGTCCGCCGCGCGATCACCCGGCTGATCGACCGGATGAACCGCAACACCTCCGCCACCGAGGGCAGCACCCTGGGCGGCCTGCTGGTCAACGCCGAGCGGCGGCGTCAGCGCTCGCAGGCCATCGGCTCGGTGCTGCGGTCGGTGGCGTCCTTCGTCATTCTCGGCACGGCCTTCCTGATGGTGCTCGGTGCCTTCCAGATCAACCTGGCGCCGCTGCTCGCCTCGGCGGGTGTGGCCGGTGTCGCCATCGGTTTCGGCGCGCGGAACCTGGTCACCGACTTCCTCTCCGGCGTCTTCATGATCCTCGAGGACCAGTACGGCGTCGGCGACACCATCGACGCGGGCGTGGCCACCGGCGAGGTCATCGAGGTCGGCCTGCGGGTCACCAAGCTGCGCGGCGACAACGGCGAGATCTGGTACGTCCGCAACGGCGAGATCAAGCGGATCGGCAACGCCTCCCAGGGCTGGGCCACGGCCGGCGTGAACGTGACCGTGCGGCCCGAGGAGGACCTGGACCGGGTGAAGTCGGTGCTGGGCGAGGTCGCCGAGCGGATCGCCAAGGAGGAGCCCTGGAACGAGATCCTGTGGGGTCCCGTCGAGGTGCTGGGTCTGGACGACGTGCTGCTGGACTCCATGGTGATCCGGGTGACGGCGAAGACCATGCCCGGCAAGGCGGTCAACGTGGAGCGGGAGCTGCGCTGGCGGATGAAGCGGGCGCTGGACGCGGCGGGCATCCGGATGCTCGGCGTCCCGGAGCAGGCGACCGTGGAGCCGCTGGTGGACCCGACGGCGGGCATGGCCGCGCCGTCCGCGTTCGCCAGCAGCAGCTCGCCCCAGTCGGTGGCGGCGTCGCCGATCCCCCCGAAGGGGCTGTAGCGACGCTGCACGTCGAGGGGGCGGCGCCCGGATCTCTCC
>NZ_JBHTVQ010000057.1:0-46900 GCF_042792855.1 Streptomyces sp. NPDC056600 | reverse complement strand
CGAACGTCCCGCCGCGGCAGGGCCGCAGGGGCCACGGCGGTGCCCTGTCGGCACTCTCCCCGCACC
The DNA here is from genome assembly GCF_042792855.1 of Streptomyces sp. NPDC056600. Lineage (NCBI taxonomy): Bacteria > Bacillati > Actinomycetota > Actinomycetes > Kitasatosporales > Streptomycetaceae > Streptomyces > Streptomyces sp. NPDC056600. Next base: position 46,834 of record NZ_JBHTVQ010000057.1, on the reverse strand, counting down.
CCCTCGCGGGACGACCATCGAGGTGACGGCAGAAGGCCGGACCCGACGAGAGGACCCGTGATGACCGCGACGGTGACAGCCGCACCCCTGATCGCCGACGCCTGGCGGCAGTTCGCCGGCGACGGGTGGCGGGAGCGCGTGGACGTGCGCGAGTTCGTCCAGGCCAACTACACCCCGTACGAGGGCGACGCCTCGTTCCTGTCCGGCCCGACCGACCGCACCCGCGCGGTGTGGGGCAAGGTCAGCGCCCTGTTCCCCGAGGAGCGCCGCCGCGGGATCCTCGACGTGGACGCCGCCACGCCCTCCACCATCACCTCGCACGCGCCCGGCTGGATCGACCGCGACCGCGAGCTGATCGTCGGTCTGCAGACCGACGCCCCGCTGAAGCGGGCGATCATGCCCAACGGCGGCCTGCGCATGGTGGAGAACGGACTCAAGGCATACGGCTACGAACCCGACCCGCGGGTCTCCGAGATCTTCGGCACCTACCGCAAGTCCCACAACGACGGCGTCTTCGACGCCTACACCCCTGCCATGCGCACCGCCCGCAGGGTCGGCATCATCACCGGCCTCCCCGACTCCTACGGCCGCGGCCGGATCATCGGCGACTACCGCCGCGTCGCCCTCTACGGCACCGACCGCCTGATCGAGGCCAAGCGCGCCGAACGCGCCCGCCTGGACGCGCTGCCCTCGAGCGAGCACGTGATCCGCGACCGCGAGGAGCTCGCCGAGCAGATCAAGGCCCTGCGGGAGCTGACGCAGATGGCCGCGGCCTACGGCTGCGACGTCTCCCGCCCCGCCGCCACCGCCCACGAGGCCGTGCAGTGGCTGTACCTGGGCTACCTGGCCGCGGTAAAGGAGCAGAACGGCGCGGCGATGTCGCTGGGCCGCACCTCCACCTTCCTCGACGTCTACCTGGAGCGGGACCTCGCCGACGGCGTGATTGACGAGTCCCGCGCGCAGGAGCTGATCGACGACTTCGTGATCAAGCTCCGCATGGTGCGCTTCCTGCGCACCCCCGAGTACGACGCCCTGTTCTCCGGCGACCCGACCTGGGTGACGGAGTCCATCGGCGGCATCGGCGAGGACGGCCGGCCGCTGGTCACCCGCACCTCCTTCCGCTTCCTGCAGACCCTCTACAACCTCGGCCCCGCACCCGAGCCGAACCTGACCGTGCTGTGGTCGCCCTCCCTCCCGGCCGGGTTCAAGGAGTTCTGCGCCCAGGTGTCCATCGACACCAGCGCCGTCCAGTACGAGTCCGACGACCTGATGCGCCCGCGCTCCGGCGACGACACCGCCATCGCCTGCTGCGTCTCCGCCATGGCGGTCGGCCGGCAGATGCAGTTCTTCGGCGCCCGGGTCAACCTCGCCAAGGCCCTGCTCTACGCGATCAACGGCGGCCGGGACGAGATGACCGGCGAGCAGGTCACCCCCGAGATGCTCCCGCTCACCGGCGAGTACCTCGACCCGCAGGAGCTGGACGCCGCCTACGACCGCGTCCTCGACTGGCTGGCCGGGACGTACGTCGACGCGCTCAACGTCATCCACTACATGCACGACAAGTACGCCTACGAGCGCGTCGAGATGGCGCTGCACGACCACCCCGTGCACCGCTTCATGGCCTGCGGCATCGCCGGCCTCTCGGTCGCCGCCGACAGCCTCTCCGCCGTGAAGCACGCCCGGGTGAAGGTGGTGCGCGACGCGAGCGGCCTCGCCGTCGACTTCCGCACCGAGGGCGAGTATCCGGCCTACGGCAACAACGACGACCGGGCCGACGCCATCGCCGTCCACCTGGTGGAGTCGTTCATGGCCAAGGTGCGCCGGCACCCCACCTACCGGGACGCCGAGCACACCCAGTCCGTGCTGACCATCACCTCGAACGTGGTCTACGGCAAGCACACCGGCAACACCCCCGACGGCCGCCGCGCCGGACAGCCCTTCGCCCCCGGCGCCAACCCCATGAACGGTCGCGACCGGCACGGGGTCGTCGCCTCGGCGCTCTCGGTGGCCAAGCTGCCCTACGAGTCGGCGCGCGACGGCATCTCGCTCACCACCACCATCACCCCCGAGGGCCTCGGCCACGTCCCGGCGGAGCGCGCCGGGCACCTGGTCGGCATCCTCGACGGTTACATGGGCGGCGGCGGGTTCCACATGAACGTCAACGTCCTGGACCGGGCCACCCTGGAGGACGCGATGGAGCACCCGGAGAAGTACCCGGAGCTCACCATCCGGGTCTCCGGATACGCCGTCAACTTCGTCCGCCTGACCCGCGAGCAGCAGCTCGACGTGATCAGCCGCACCTTCCACGGATCGCTGTGAGCACCGAGGCCGCCGCGGGCACCGTGGCGGGCGGCGGCGCCGAGGCCGAAGCGGTCACGGGCCGGATCCACTCCTGGGACCTGTCCACCGGCGTGGACGGTCCCGGGACCCGGTTCGTCCTGTTCACCAGCGGCTGCCCGCTGCGCTGCCTGTACTGCGCCAACCCCGACACCTGGCACATGCGGGACGGGCGGTCGCGGACCGTCGACGAGGTGATGGGGGAGATCGAGAAGTACCGGCCGTTCCTCACCACGGCGGGAGGCGGCGTCACCCTCACCGGCGGCGAACCGCTGCTCCAGCCGCGCTTCACCGGCGCGGTCCTGCGCCGCTGCAAGGAGGCCGGTCTGCACACCGCGATCGACACCTCGGGCCTGCTCGGCGCCCGCGCCACCGACGAGATGCTCGCCGACACCGACCTGGTCCTGCTCGACGTCAAATCCTTCGACGTCCGCACCTACCGCCGGCTGACCGGCGGCGCCCTCGCCCCCACCCTGTCCTTCGCGACCCGGCTGGACCGGCTCGGGGTGCCGGTCTGGATCCGCTACGTGCTGGTGCCCGGCTGGACCGACGACCTCGCGGCCGTGGACGGCCTCGCCGAGTTCGTCGGCGGACTCGGGACGGTGCGGCGCGTGGACGTCCTGCCCTTCCACCGGCTCGGCGCGGGCAAGTACGAGGCCCTGGGCATTCCCTTCCCGCTGCGCGACACCCCGGCGCCCGACCCCGCTCTGGTCGAGGAGGTCAGGCGTCGCTTCCGCGCCCACGGGAAGGACGCCTACTGACGAGGCGAAACGCCGGCCCGGCGACGCACGGCCACCGGGCGGGCGCTTCGTCACCTCACCAGTTCTTGTACCGCGTCGGGCCGAGCCCGCAGAAGGTGCACCGGGGGCTCAGGAAGTCCTGGGTGCGGCGGAACTCCTCGTCGGCCAGGTGCCAGCGCAGCCAGGCCGTGATGATGTGCTGCCCGTTGCGGGTGGCGGCGATGTGGTCGGTGCCGTCGAGGACGTTGAACCACACCGGCACGTCGGTGTTGGTGTAGTCGCGCTCCACGTTGGAGGTGGCGAAGTCGTCGTCACCGCCGACGTACAGCGCGGGATTGCGAAGGTTGTCCGGCCCGTTGCCGTCGAAGGAGCCGCCCGCCACGTGGACGGTGGTCTCGAGGCGCGGCTCGTCGGCCACGTCGAAGGTGCCGATGGAGCCGCGGGAGTGGCCGCCGAAGGCCACCTCGGTCGTGTCGATGTCCTGGTACAGCGGACTGGCGGTGCTCGCGTTCTGGTCCTCGATCCAGTCGAGCGCGTCGACCATGTAGTCGCCGCTGCTGGAGGAGACCTCGCTGTAGACGACGAACCCGTGGGAGGCCCACTGGCGCAGCATGTCCTCGTAGGCGGCCGGGTCGGAGCCCGCGCCAGGGCCCCAGACGAGCACCGGGTGCCTCACGCCGTTCTGCCCGGCGTTCGTCGGGTACACCAGCCACCCGTCGTCGCCAGGGCCCGCGGTGGTGTCGACGGTCACCGGGTACGGCCCGGGGGCGGTCACGTCGCTCACCGGGGGCAGCGATCCGCCGGGCGGGTCGGTCGGCCCGCCGCTGCCGCCGCCCGTCGCCTGGACGAGCACGTCGTCGACGGTCAGCGACTCCAGCGCGCTGTTGGCGTCCAGCGAGAACCGTAGGCGCAGACCGCGTCCGTCCACCGACGAGGGCAGTTGGTACGAGGTCGCGCCGGTGGCCGTGCGCGCCGACTCCAGCGTCGTCCAGGATCCGCCGTCCACGGAGTAGGCGACCGTGAAGGCCTCGCCGAGGTCCAGCCCGCTCGCCGTCCGGGTGTACGACACCGAGATGCCGCTGTACCCGGCCAGGTCGACGGCCGCGGAGGTGAGGGTCGGGTCGGTCAGCAGCGAACCGCCCAGGCGCGCAGCGCCCGTGCTCGCACTGACGGAACCGGTGGAGGTGAAGGTGCCGAGCCCGGCGGAGAAGTTCTCGCCGTAGAGCGACGTCACGGCGGAGGCGGGGGAGGAGAGAACGCCGGCGACGCCCACGGCCGTGAGGCACGCGGCCATCACGGCCCTCAGGCGAGGACGTCGGCTTCGACCGGTGCGAACTGACATGTACGACCCCTTCGTTGTGCCGACCATGCCGGCCCGTCGGGGGTCCCGGTGGCCGGAGCTGGTCCAGGTTGTCCGTCCACGGCGAGTGAAGCGGGGTCCCTCACGCGCGCGCATCAGTGAAACCACCGGTCGGGCTCACAGGCGCAGCAGCGCGGTCACGGCGACCGCGGCCACCAGGGTCACGGGGAGCGGGGCACGGCGCAGCACGAGCAGCGGGACCACCCCGAGTCCGGCGACCAGGGTGAGGTCCGTGCCGCTCCAGCGGTGGCCCAGCACGTCGACGACGACGAAGCCGGCGAGCAGGGCGGGAGCCGTGAGGGCGATCACCGACCGTGCCCGCGGAGGCAGGGCGCGCCCGCCGAGCAGCGCGGGGCCGAACGCCTTGCAGGTGAAGCTGAGGACGGCGACGGCGCCGATGGCGAGCCAGAGGTTCATGGCGTTTCCTCTCCCTCGGAGCGCACGGACGGTACGGAGTTCTCGGCTCCTCCGGTGCGGGCGGGCAGGGGCGCGGGCGTCCGGAGGAGGGCGACGAGCGCCGCGAGCGCCGCGCCGACCAGAGCGGGACCGGCGGGCAGGAAGTGGACCAGACCGGCCGCGATCACGGCCCCCAGCAGGGCGGGCAGCCGGTTGGCCCGTTCCTTGCGGAGCTCCTCGAAGAGGAGCGCGACGAACAGCGCCGGTGTGAGGACGTCCAGTCCGAGCCGGTGCAGCAGGCCGGGGTCGGGGGACACCACGACGCCGAGGGCGGTGCCGGTGACCCAGGCCGGCCACTGGATCGCCGTGGCGCCGAAGAGCAGGTGCCGGTCGAACCGTCCACCGCCGAGATGGGCGGCGGCCCACGATCCGTCGACCACGGCCTGACCGGCGAACGCGCGGCGCAGCCGGCCGCCGCGCAGATCGCCGGCGACGGCGATGCCCATGGGGACGAAGCGGCTGTTGATCAGGGCCGCGGAGGTCACGGCGCCGACGATGCCGCCGCCGGACCCCAGGACCGCCAGCAGGGCGAACTGGGCGGAGCCGGAGAACACGACCATCGAGCAGACGACGGGCGCCACCGGCCCCCAGCCCTGCGAGGCGCTGACCGTCCCGAAGCTGACGGCGAGGAGGAAGGAAGCGGCCGCCATTCCCGATCCGGTCCGGAGCCCGGCGAGGAAGCTCGCACGCGGCGAGACGGCGGCCTTCGCTGAGCGGGAACTCTCCATGCATCGAATCTAACAGCCATAGGCCCTCAAGGGTGTTAGGCGGAGCGCTAGGATGAGACGGTGACGAGCAAGCAGCCGGTCCGTACCGCCCCTGTTCCCCCCTCGCCCGCCGCGGGGGAGGGCCCGCCCCGCGCCCACGACGCGGGGGTCTCGCGGGTGGGAGGGCACCCGGTGCTCGACTTCGCCAACACCGTGGCCTGGCGCCTGGATCCGGCCCGCGCCGTCGCCCGCGTCCGGGGCGCGGAGGCGTGGACGCGCTGGGGTGTCGCCGTCGGGCTGCTCACCGTCGAAGGGGCGGAGGCGTCGTCCGGGGCGGCGGACTCCGCGCCCGCCGAGACCTCGGCCGACGCGCCCGCCGAGACCGCGCCGACCGAGACCGCGCACGCCGAGACCTCGGCCACCGCGCTCCAGGACCTGCGGGCCGTCCTGTGGCCGGTCCTGGACGCCCTCGTCGAGGGCGAGGAGCCCCCGGCGGCGGCATGGGAGGCGTTGCGCCGGGATCTGGTGCGGGCACGCGAGGACGCCGACCTGCTCCCCGGTTTCCCCCTGCGGTGGCGGCCGCGGGCGGACGGCCTCGACGGACTGCGCCACACGCTGGCCCTGCGGGCGGAGGACCTGCTGGGCGGGGACGAGCTGGCCCGGGTCAGGCGGTGCGAGGGCCCCGGGTGCGGATGGTTCTTCCTCGACCGCTCCCGCGGCGGGACCCGGCGCTGGTGCAGCTCCGGGGACTGCGGCAACCGGGACCGGGCCAGGCGCCACTACGCCCGTACCCGGCAGCGTGGTTGACGTCGGGGGACGGCGCGACCCCGGGATGACGGAGGGACCTCGGCGGTCCTGATGGGGGTCACGGGGCGAAACCGTGGAAGCACCGGTCCGGGTGGTGGTGCGCCGGGGCGACATCAACAACGCTGTTCGACGGCGGAAACGGCGCCGACATGCCGCCGGAGCACCCTGTCCGCCACGTCCCCGTTCCACCCCGCCCGTACAGCCCACGGAGGTCCGCCGTGCCCCAGCCCCCCGACGCATCCGCACCCGCACCCGTGCCCCCGTCCGGTCCCGCACCGGCTGCCCGGCACCCGGTCGACCAGGTCCTGCCGCCCACCCGGCTCGGACTCCTCGGCCTCCAGCACGTCCTGGTGATGTACACCGGCTGCGTGACCGTTCCGCTGGTCTTCGGAGCGGCGGCCGGGCTCGACACCTCCACCGTGGGGCTGCTCATCAACGCCGACCTGCTGGTCGCCGGTCTGGTGACGATGCTTCAGGCGCTCGGCGTCGGCCGGGTGCTGGGCGTCCGGCTGCCGGTCGTGGCCGGCGCCACCTTCACCGCCGTCACCCCGATGATCCTGATAGCCGGCGAGTACGGGATGCAGGCGGTCTACGGCTCGATGATCGCCGCCGGGGTCTTCGGGCTCCTGGTCGCGGTCCCCTTCGCCCGCGCGGTGCGGTTCTTCCCTCCGCTGGTCAGCGGGTCCGTCATCACCGTCATCGGGCTGTCCCTGATCGGCGTCGCGGCCGGACTGATCGCCGGTCACGACCCGACGGCGAAGGACTACGCCGCGCCGAGCCACCTCGCCCTGGCCGGCGGCGTCGTCCTGCTCGTCATCCTGATCAGCCGCTTCACCCGCGGCTTCCTCTCCCAACTCGGCGTTCTGCTGGGCCTGGTCGCCGGCACCCTGGTGGCCATCCCCATGGGGCTGACGGACTTCTCCATCGCGGCCGACGCCGACTGGTTCGGGCTCGCCGCGCCGTTCCACTTCGGCGCCCCGGAGTTCCCCGTCGCCGCGGTGATCTCCCTGTGCGTGGTCATGCTGGTGACCTTCACCGAGTCCACCGCCGACATGCTCGCCGTGGGCGACATGACCGGCCGCCCGCTCACCCGCAAGGACCTGGCGCGCGGCCTGGCCGCCGACGGCCTCTCCGGAGTCCTCGGCGGCGTCATGAACGGCTTCCTGGACGCCGTCTTCGCCCAGAACGTCGGCCTGGTCGGCATGACCAAGGTGCGCAGCCGCTACGTCGCGGCCGTCGCGGGCGGCATCCTCGTCGTCCTCGCCCTCGTCCCCCGGTTCGGCGAGATCGTCGCCGCGCTGCCCGGACCGGTCGTCGGCGGGGCGGGGCTGGTCATGTTCGCCACCGTCACCTCCGTCGGCATCGCCACCCTGCGCAAGGTGGAGTACGAGGGCACCCACAACCTGCTCGTCGTCGCCGTCGCCGTCGGGGTGGGCATGCTCCCGGTCGTGGCGCCCTCCTTCTACCACGCCTTCCCGACCTGGGTGCAGATCATCGGCGGCAGCGCCATCACCAGCGCCACCGTCGCCGCCTTCCTGCTGAACCTGCTCTTCAACCACACGCCCGGCGGCGGGAGGAGGACGCCGGCGCCCGAACCGGACGCGCGGCACGACGAAACGGAACCCGTCACGCCGGCCACGGGCTGAGCCGTCCCGCGGGAGCGGCTCGACTGTCGGTGCCGACGGCCATCCTGGGCGGATGACCCACCCGAACGAGAACCCGCCCGTCGGCGACGTCTGGCGGCTGCACCACGGCGACCGGGAGGTCGTCCGGCTGACCGTGACCGGCTTCGACATGCCCTGGATGTATGCCGCCGTCGAGGAGCTGCCCGGCTTCGAGCCGTTCCGCCCCCTCTTCGCCGAGCAGGAGCGGGCCCTGGACGACCCGGACGACCCGGACGGCCTGGACGCCGACCGGCTCGACGCCTGCGACGCCCGGATCCGCGCCGCGCTCACCATGACGTATCCCGACGGAACCCCCGTGCCCGAGTTCTTCCTGCGCGTCCACGGCGACGGCGCCGCGGGCCGGCGATGGCACCACGACCCCTTCGGCACGGACGCGCCGGGGGAGGGGAGCCGGTAGCCGGCGCGGCCCAACTCGCCGATCCCTGCCGTCAATTGCGCCGAAACGCCGTGGTAACACTTTCCTCGCACGCTGTTCAGGCGCCTCAGCGACCAGCCCGGACATCACCCCCGGAACGGCTGGGACCCGTGCGTCACGCCGCCGCCCCTGAAGCGCCTCCCGCTCTCCTCGCCGCTCTTCCCATCGCCCCTCGTGGGCAAGGAGGTTGTGCATGTCCGGGCTCAGCATCAGCAGGCGTGGTCTCCTGACCGGCCTGTCCGTCCTCGGCGCGTCCGCCGCGATCGGCGCCTGCGGCGCCAAGACCGGCAGCGACCGGACGACCACCGCCGGCGCCAAGGCCGACACCTCCGGCGACACGGTCCGGGTCGGCCTCCTGAACTCCCTCTCCGGCACCATGGCCATCAGCGAGGTCACCGTCCACAACGCGCTGCTGCTGGCCGTCAAGGAGATCAACGCCGACGGAGGCGTACTGGGCAAGAAGCTCGACCCGGTCAGCCAGGACGGCGCCTCCGACTGGCCCACCTTCGCGGAGAAGGCGGAGGCCCTGATCACCGGCGACAAGGTCGCCGCCACCTTCGGCTGCTGGACCTCGGCCAGCCGCAAGGCCGTCAAGCCGGTCTTCGAGCGGCACAGATCGCTGCTGTTCTACCCCGTGCAGTACGAGGGCCTCGAACAGTCGCCCTACATCTTCTACACGGGCGCGACCACCAACCAGCAGATCGTGCCCGCCCTGGACTACCTCAGGAAGAAGGGACTGACCAGGCTCTACCTGGTCGGCAGCGACTACGTCTTCCCGCGCACCGCCAACAAGATCATCCGCGCGTACGCCAAGGGCAACGGCATGCGCGTGCTCGGCGAGGACTACGCGCCCCTGGGCTCCACCGAGTTCAGCACGCTCGTCAACAAGGTGAAGGAGTCGGGCGCCGACGCGGTGTTCAACACCCTCAACGGCGACAGCAACGTGGCCTTCTTCAAGGAGTACAAGTCCTCGGGGTTGACCGCCAAGGCCCTGCCGGTGCTGTCCGTCTCCATCGCCGAGGAGGAGGTCAAGAGCATCGGCGCCCCGTACCTGGAGGGCCAGCTGACCGCCTGGAACTACTACCAGACGACGCCGGGCGCGGCGAACACCGCCTTCGTGGACGCCTACCAGGCCGCCTACGGCAAGGACAAGCCGACGTCCGACCCGATGGAGGCCGCCTACCTCTCCGTCCACCTGTGGAAGGCGATGGTCGAGAAGGCGGGTTCCTTCGACGTCGCGAAGGTCAAGGCCGCCGCGGACGGCATCACCTTCGACGCCCCGGAAGGCAAGGTGACCGTCGACGGCGCCACCCAGCACGTCCACAAGACCGCCCGCATCGGCAGGATCGGCGCCGACGGGCTGATCACCGAGGTCTGGAGTTCGGGCAGGCCGGTCAAGCCGGACCCCTACCTCAAGGGCTACGACTGGGCCTCCGGCCTCTCCTGAGCGCGTGCCGCCACCGACACCCCCTCCCCGACCCGGAGCCGCCTCATGACGGTCGTCCTCAACCAGTCCTTCACCGGCGTCGGCATCGGCGCCGTCCTCCTGCTCGTCGCCCTCGGCCTCACCCTGACGTTCGGCCAGATGGGCGTCATCAACATGGCGCACGGCGAGTTCATCATGGCCGGCGCCTACACCACCTACGTCCTGCAGCAGGCCGTCGACGGCACCGGCGTCTCCCTGCTCCTCGCGCTGCCGCTGGCCTTCCTCGTGGCGGGCACGACAGGCGCACTCCTGGAGTGGCTGCTCGTCCGCCGCCTGTACGCCCGGCCCCTGGACACGCTCCTGGTCACCTGGGGCGTCTCCCTGATGCTCCAGCAGCTCGCCCGCGACGTCTTCGGCGCCCCCAACGTGCAGACCCGCGCCCCCGACCTGCTCACCGGCAACGTCTCCGTCGCGGGCATCACCCTCGCCAACAACCGGCTGGCCATCCTCGGCCTCGCCCTGCTGAGCGTGCTCGCCCTCACGCTCGTCCTGCGGCTCACCCCGCTCGGCCGGCGCATCCGCGCCGTCGTGCAGAACCGGGACCTCGCGGAGGTCTCCGGCATCGCCACCGGACGGGTGGACCGCACGACGTTCTTCATCGGCTCCGGCCTCGCCGGCGTCGCCGGCGTCGCGCTCACCCTCGTCGGCCCCATCGGTCCCACCATGGGCACCAACTACATCGTCGACGCCTTCCTCGTGGTCGTCGTCGGCGGCATCGGGCAGCTGAAGGGCAGCGTGATCACCGCCTTCGTGCTCGGCGTGCTCCAGTCGGTGCTGGAGTACTCCACGACCGTCAGCGTCGCCAAGGTCGCCGTGCTGGTGGCCATCGTCGCCTTCCTCCAGTGGCGACCCCAGGGCCTGTACACCCTGCGCACCCGGAGCCTGGCATGACGACGACCACCCCGCGCACGACCGACGCCCGCACGACCGCCCCGCCCGGCACCCCGTCCGCGACCCGGCCGCGGGCGTCCACGTCACGACGCCTGCGGGTGCCGGCCGCCTTCCTGCTCGGCGCGGTGCTGCTGCTCGGCGCCGCCCCGCTCGCCCTCACCGACTCCCGGCTCAACCTCCTCGCCAAGTACCTCTGCTACGCGATCGTCGCCGTCGGCGTCAGCCTCGCCTGGGGCCGCGGCGGACTCCTCGTCCTCGGCCAGGGCGTCTTCTTCGGCCTCGGCGGCTACGCCATGGCCATGCACCTCAAGCTCGCCGACGCCGCCACGGCGGGCGAGAAGCTGCCGGACTTCATGCTGCTCTACGGGACCTCCGACGCGTTGCCCTGGTGGTGGCAGCCGTTCGCCGACCCGGTCTTCGCACTCGCCATGACGGTGCTGCTCCCCATGACGGTGGCCGCGCTCCTCGGCTTCCTCGTCTTCCGCCGTCGGGTGAAGGGCGCGTACTTCGCGATCCTCAGCCAGGCCCTGGCCGCCGCACTGTCCATCTGGCTGGTCGGCCAGCAGGCCACCACCGGCGGCACCAACGGCCTCACCGGCATCCAGGGCTTCTTCGGCTACGACCTCGCCGACCCCGTCAACCAGCGGATGGTCTACCTCGTGATCGCGGCGGCGCTGCTCCTGCTCATGGCGGCCGCCCGCCAGCTGTTCGTCAGCCGGTACGGCGAACTCCTCGTCGCCGTACGGGACTCCGAGGAGCGCGTCCGCTTCCTCGGCTACGACCCGGCCAACGTCAAGCTCGTCGCCTACGTGGTCGCGGCCGGCATGGCGGGTCTCGCCGGCGCCCTGTTCGTCCCGGCCGTCGGCATCATCTCCCCGGCCCTGATCGGGATCGTGCCGTCCATCGGCTTCGTCATCGGCGCCGCGGTCGGCGGCCGGGCCTCACTGGTGGGGGCGGTGCTCGGCGCGGTCGCGGTGGCCTGGGCGCAGAGCACCCTCTCCGACGCCTTCCCCGCCGCCTGGACGTACCTCCAGGGGCTGCTCTTCGTCCTGATGGTCGGCTTCCTGCCGGGCGGACTGGCCTCCCTCGGCGCGCTGCGGCGCACACGGCGACGCGTCGCCCCGTCGTCCGCCGAGGGCCCGGCTTCCGCGACTTCGGTCGTTCCGACCGCATCCACGAGGGAGACGGCATGAGCGGCGCGGGACTGACCGTCCGGAACCTGCGGGTGACCTTCGACGGATACACCGCCGTCGACGGCGTCGACCTGGACATCGCACCGGGCGACCTGCGTTTCCTCATCGGCCCGAACGGTGCCGGCAAGACCACCCTGGTGGACGCCGTGACCGGTCTGGTCAAGGCCAGCGGGTCGGTCCGCTTCGGGGACGACGAGCTCCTCGGCAGGCCCGTCCACCGCATCGCCCGGCTCGGCATCGGACGCACCTTCCAGACGGCCACCGTGTTCGAGCAGCTGACCGTGGAGCAGAACCTGGACATCGCCGCCGGAGCGGGACGCGGCGCCTGGACGATGCTCCGACGCCGCAAGGCCGTTCCCGAGCGGGTCGAGCGGGCTCTGGAGACCACGGGCCTGGCGGACCTGCGCGACCGCCCGGCGGGCGTGCTGGCCCACGGCCAGAAGCAGTGGCTGGAGATCGGGATGCTGCTGGTGCAGGACGTGCGGCTGATGCTGCTCGACGAACCGGTGGCCGGCATGAGCCATGAGGAACGCGAGGCCACCGGCGAACTGCTGCGGCGGGTCGGCGAGGACCACACGGTGGTCGTCATCGAGCACGACATGGACTTCATGCGGGCCTTCGCCCGCAGCGTCACCGTCCTGCACGCCGGCAAGGTGCTCAGCGAGGGGTCGGTGGCCGAGGTCCGGGCCGACGCCAAGGTCCAGGAGGTCTACCTCGGCCGGGCCTCCGCGCCCGACGCCGACGCCGACGCCGCTCCCGGGCCCGGGCCGGGAGCGGGGCCGCGGGCCGAGCCGCGCCGCGAACCGGAGGCCGCCCTCGGCGTCTCCGGGCCCACCGCCCCCGCAGCATCCGCCACGTCCGTCACACCCACCCCGTCCGCCGCCTCCGTGACCTCCGCGCCCGAGGAAGGGTGACGCCCATGCTGGAGATCGACGACGTCCACGCCGGCTACGACCGCACCACCGTGCTGCACGGTGTGTCCGTCACCGTCCCGGAGGGCGGCGTCACCGCCGTCCTCGGACACAACGGCGCCGGCAAGAGCACCCTCCTGCGCGTGGCCATGGGCCTGCTCCGGCCGCGGAGCGGCACGGTCCTGCTGGACGGCGAGGACATCACCCGCCTCGCCCCCCACCGGCGGGTGACCCGCGGCATGGCGTACGTCCCGCAGGGCCAGCAGTCCTTCCCGCACCTCACCACCGCCGAGAACCTGCGACTCGTCGCCGACGGGCGCGGGTACGGCAGGCGGGCCGTCGCCGAGGTCCTGGACCTCTTCCCGGCCCTGCGCGAGCTGTCCGGCCGCCGCGCCGGTCTCCTCTCCGGCGGACAGCGCCAGCAGCTCGCCATCGCCCGCGCCCTGATCACCCGCCCCAGGCTCCTCCTCCTCGACGAGCCGACCGAGGGCATCCAGCCCTCGGTGGTGGCCGACATCGAGGAGACGATCCTCGCCCTGGCCCGGGGGCACGGCCTGTCCGTCCTCCTGGTGGAACAGCACGTCGGGTTCGCGATGCGCGCCGCCCAGCGCTACCACGTGCTCGAGGCAGGCCGCGTGACATCCACCGGCACGGGCGGAACGACCTCGGAGCGGACCGTCCGGGAGGCCCTCAGCGTGTGAGCGCCGACGGCCCGGGTGAGACGACCGGGCCGAAGGGACGCGGTGGTCGCCGGACGTCCACCGCGTCGGGCGTCACGGTGTCCGGTGGCCCCCGCCCCCCGCCCCGTCTCTCCAGGTCGCCCAGGTGCACGGCGGGATCGCCTTCCACGGCGTCATGGGCCGGCCCGGTGAGCGGTCCGCTCACCCGACTGGTCCCGCACCGGCCGGCCGCCGCCGGGGGAGTGATGAGGCATGCGCAGGCTGCTGAATGACGTGTTCCGCACGCTGTGGCCGCGGGGCGAGGAGCTCCACGGCCCGCTGCCGCCCCTCCTGCTGGTGCTGACGGTGGCGACCGGGCTGGTCGACGCGGTGAGCTATCTGGCCCTGGGGCACGTGTTCGTCGCCAACATGACGGGCAACGTGGTCTTCCTCGGGTTCGCCCTCGCCGGCGACAACGACCTTTCCGCACCTGCCTCGCTCGTCGCGATCGCCGCCTTCCTCCTCGGAGCGGTGGGCGGCGGAAGACTCGGCGCCCGGTTCGCCGGGCACCGCGCGCGTCTGCTGGCAGCGGCCACGGCCGTCGAGACGGCGCTGACGGCGGCCACCGTGGCGGTGGCCGCCGTGCTCGACGCAACGCTGACGCCCGGCGTCCGGTACACGCTGATCGTCGGTCTGGCTCTCGCCATGGGCCTGCAGAACGCCGTCGTCCGGCGCCTGGGCGTCCCCGATCTCACCACGACCGTGATGACGCGGACCCTCACCGGCCTGGCCGCCGACTCCCCGGCCGCCGGGGGCGCGGCCCCGAACCCCGGACGCCGGATGCTGTCGGTGGCCGCGTTGTTCCTCGGCGCCCTGCTCGGGGCTGCCCTGGTCCTCGGCGGCGGCCTCGTGCCGTCTCTCGCCCTGCCCCTGGTGGTGCTGGCGGCGGCCACCGCGGCCGCGTTCCGGTACCGGACCGTCGACGCACCCTGGGTGCGGCCGAAGCCCTGACGTCCCGTGCACCGGGTCCTGCCGCCGGAAGGGCGACGGCCGACGTCGGCTCGCCGAACGCCTTGGGCCTGGTGCCGGCGACCACCTCTGCGTCGGGCCAGGCAAGGCCGCCTTCTGGAAGGACGCGGTCCGGTCGACGCCGGTGCCCCCGACATGGGGCATCATCTGGCCCATGAGCAACCCCCCTCCTGCCGCAGGCCCGAACGACGACACCGGCCGCGGGCGCGCGGCGGTGCGCAGGGAGCGGATGACCGGCAGGGACCCGGCCGAGCCGGGACGCACCGCCACCCCGCTGGAGCTGCTGTTCGACCTCACCTTCGTGGTCGCGGTGGGCACGGCCTCCTCCCTGGCCGCCGAGATGCTGGCCGAGGGACACCTGAGCGACGCGGTGACCGCCTTCGGGCCGGCGATGTTCGCGATCGTCCTCGCGTGGATCAACTACAGCTGGTTCGCCTCCGCCTTCAGCACCGACGACTGGCTGGACCGGGCGCTGACGATGCTGCAGATGATCGGGGTCGTCGTCCTCTCGCTCGGACTGCCGGCGCTGTTCCACTCCGTCGAGGAGGGGGAGCACCTGGACCTGAGAGTGATCGTCGCCGGCTACGTCGTGATGCGTCTCGCGATGCTCCTCCAGTGGTGGCGTGCCGCCCGCGAGTCCCTGCACCACCGGCGGGTCGCCCTCGCCAACATCCGCTGGACGGCACTCGTGCAGGTCGGCTGGGTGGCTCTCGCCTTCGCGAGCCCGCCGCTCGCCGTCACCCTGGCCGCCTTCGGCGTCCTCGCGGCGCTGGAACTGCTGGTGCCCGTGTTCGCCCAGGGGAACGCCGGGGGCACCCCCTGGCATCCGCACCACGTCGCCGAGCGCTACGGCCTCTTCGCGATCATCACCCTCGGCGAGGGGGTGGTCGGCACGGTGGCGTCGTCCGGCGAACTGCTCGGCGGCGCCGACGGCACGCAGTGGACGGGTGACGCGATCGCCGTCGTGGTCGCCGGTGTCGGCCTGACCTTCGGCATGTGGTGGGTGTACTTCACCGTTCCGTTCGGCGAGATCCTCACCCACCGCCGCGGGCGCGGATACCTCTTCGGCTACGGTCACATCCCGCTCTACGCGGCCGTCGCCGGCACCGGCGCGGGCCTGCACGTGGCGGGACTCTCCCTCGAACACCACGCCGAGATCGGCGAGGTGGCGGTGGTGCTGCTCCTCGCCCTCCCGACAGGCGTGTATCTGCTCACGGTCCACGTGCTGCGCGCCCTGCTGCTGTCCGGCTGGGACCGGTTCCACCTGCTGACCACGTCCCTGACCCTGGCGATCCTGGCCGCCGCCGTCCTGATGGCGGCCGCGGGCACGGGCGTCGCGGTCTGCCTGCTGGTCGTCATGGCGGCCTCCTTCGTCCCCGTCGTCGGCCACGAGACCGCGGGCCGCGACCACCAGCGCCGCCTGCTGCACCGCCTCCGCGAGGCCGACGCCCGGTAGGGCGGGGCAGGCTGTCGGCGCCCTGCGCGAGGATGCGGGCGTAGGTCGGCCTGCCCCGGCAGGGGCTTCCCGGAGCCGTCCTGCTTTCCTGGCCCAGGACGAGGGGGTGCGCGGTGGGGCGACCGGTGACGGACGAGGAACCGACGGCGGAGGAGTGGCGTCGACGGCACCACGAGAGCCGGCAGTGGCGCGGGCGGCCGCCGGGCGAGGAACTGCGCCGCCGTCTGCGCCACAGCAACGTGCTCGGCCTGCTCGACTACGACAGCGACCTGGTGCACGACCTCGACGCCGCGGAGCCGTCGGTGCAGCGCGCGGTGGCCTCGCTGGCCGCCCGGCGCGCCTGCGAGGCGGCGGGCCTCGCCGAGGTGCCGTGGATCGCCCGGGCGCTCACCGACCTGGCCGAGGGACGCCCCCTGGGGTCGCCGTTCGACGACCAGGCCCTGATGTGGCAGATGCTGCGCTCCGACCCCGCCGTGCCGAAGCGCGCGGTGACGAAGGGTATGCCTCCCGCCCGGCCGCCGTACTTCCCGCCGCCTCCGGAACCGACCGGGTGGGAGTGGGTTCCGGAGGCGGAGCTGAGCGACGACGACCCGGAGGGCACGGAGACCGGCCGGTTCCTGGGCAGGTGGGTACGGACGGCGCCGGCCGGCGGCAGGCGGTCGCCGTCCGCCTCGCACGAGGTCCACGTGGTGCGCATGGCGGTCCCGGCCGGTGACCCCGCCGCCCCGGGGCTGATCTCCCAGCCGCACTTCGCGCTCCCCGCGGTCCCGGGCGCCGCCGAGGCCGACCCGCTGAAGGCGGCGGTGGAAGCGGTGTGGCACGCGGTGAACGGGTGCGGCGAGCGCTGGCCGGAACTGCTGGAGGAGATCCGGGCCGTCCTTGCCGGGAGCGCCCGCGCGGGGGAGTAGGCGGGCGCCTCCGCGGCACGACGAGCCGGCTCCCCAGCCCCAGCGGTGCCTCTCGCCCCGGCGTCCCGGCGGCGCTGTGCACCGCACCTTGCGGACGCGCATCACCTCCACCCCACGGGCGCCCGCCTCGCCGGCCCGTCACTGCGCACGTCTGTGTCACCGGAAGGCCCACCGGGCGACCGCTCCCCCTGGGTTACCTCAAGTACCGTGTCTGCACGCGGACTTGAGGGGGGCATGGACGTGCACTACGGGGAACGCGAAGTGCTGCCGGCGTGTTCGGCGAACCCGCGGATGGGGACCAGGGAGGGCTTCGACGTCCAGCGGCAGGTGGAGGCGGTGGTACAGGACTTCCGCTCGAGCGACCCGCCCATGCCCGTCGTCGTCCTGTACTCGGACGACGACACCGGTGCGCGGAGCATCGCGACGGACCTGTGCGAGGTGCAGAAGAGCCACGGCACCAGGTGCGCGGTCCCGTCGGCGATGGCAGGAGGGCGTCGGCGGGCACGGCCCGACGAGGGCGCGGGGACCGCCGACGTCAGAGCGGAGGGGCTGCGCAACGCGATCCACGCGGTCGGTGAGCTCAGCGACCCGAAGAAGTGGAACGGCGTCGGCTCGCGCGCCGACCGGGACCGTTCGGACTACCGGCGGTACGCCTTCCCCCGGACCCGCTTCGTCGTCGCGGTCGACGACGCCGTGAGGAGATGGGCGGAGTCGTCCTCGGCGGGCGAGCCGGACCGGCGGGCCTCCGAGAAGGCGTTGCTGAGGGCGTTGGTGGAGGGCCGTCGTCCCCAGTTCTCCCACTGGGTGCCGCGGCGAACGGTCAGCGACATGAGCCACGTGTTCCCGATGATCATCACGACGGTTGTCGCCGCCACCCTGGCGGCGACCCTCGCGGACGTCTCGGGACTCACGGCGGCGCTCTGCGGCACCGGCCTCGTCGCGCTGCTCCTGATCCTCAACTTCGTGCCGCGGAGCATGCCGGTCTTCCAGTGGCTGCGCAGGGAGTGTCGTTGGTTCATGACCACCACGTTCCTGCGGGCGGCCGCCGCGCAGAGCCGGCCCGTCGCGGTGTCGCCGTTGCGGCCGTTCCGGTCCCGGGACGCCGTCGCGGCGCGCCTGTACGAGGTCGCCCAGGCCATGACCGACAGCCAGGAGAAGGACGCGTTCCGGCTGCGGCTGCACGTGCTGGCCCTGCTCGAGGACCTGCGCGACAACCACCGCCGGTGGAGCTGGGACCTTCGCGGGTTCAAGCGGCTCCGGCCGCCCATGTTGTTCCTTCCGGTGGCGGACGCGGACAACGGTGGAATCGAGCTCATCAAGGCCGTCAGCGACATCCGCAGCCGTCGTAGTGAGCTCGACCCGCTGCTGGTGGTCGCCGCCGTGCCCCGCGGCGGCATCGACCTCCTGAGACGCAGCCTCCCGGCGGACGGGGGAGCGGGAACGGCTGGGGACGGACGTGCGCAGGAGGGCGGCCAGGCGCAGCTCTCCGACTGGCACATGGAGTGGGCCGTCAGCCTGCGCGTGGGCCAGTCCCCGAGCCACTGGGGCGGTCTGCCCTGGGTGGCGAGAATCCGGGTGCCCGACAAGGAGGACCAGAGACCGCCGGACAGGGAGCAGTGCGTGAGGGCGTCCGCGAGGCGCACCGTCGCCCGGGTCGTGTGGTCCGCGCAGACGCTCGTCCTGTCGCTGGCCCTGATGGCCGGGGGCACCGTCGTGTACGCCGACGCGCTGTCCGACCGTCACTGCTCCACCACCTGGCTGACCGCGAACCGGGACACCCGCCGCAAGGCCGCCGTCGGCGACCGCACCGAGGAATGCGTCGGGATCGCCACGGGAGGGGTCCGGTTCTCCACGTGGCTGCCGGGCGGCGACAGCGAACCGGTCGACGGGGAGGCCTCCCGCTCGGGTGGTGCGTCCTGGACCCTGTCCCAGCTGGAGACGAGGATCGCGGAGCAGAACGAGAAGGCCCTGAGGGAAGGCCGGGGCACGTACGTCACGGTGGTCTACGCGGGGCCGCTCAGTGCCGACGGACGACGCGCCTACTCCCCCGTGAAAGGGCTGGAGGAGCTCGGCGGTGTGTACCTCGCCCAGGCGGTGGTGAACCAGGCGTCCAGTGTGAAGCTGCGTGTGCTGGTGGCCAACGGGGGCGTCGACCTGGGTGATCAGGTCGAGATGGCCGAGCTGATCGCGGCGTACGCGGAGCGGGACCCGACACTGGTGGGCGTGGTCGGGACGGGCCGGGACCTCGACTCCAGCGCGAGGACGACGCGGATCCTCCAGCGGGCGGGGTTGCCCGTGGTGTCCGGGACCAACTCCGCCACCTACCTGCCCAGGCAGTTCTCGAACTGGTTCAGCCTCGCCGCGCCGGACGAGTGGCAGACCTCCCAACTCGGCCTGATAGCACGGCAGCTGCGCCGGGCGGCCGGGGGCCGGAAGCCGTCCGCGATGGTGGTCGCCCGCGACACCAAGGCCTCCGACGACCGCTACACGGAGGAACAGGCCCGCTACGGCGGAGAGATGCTCGACCGGGAGGACTTCGCCCTGCAGGATCCGTTGTCGTACGCCCTCAGCCCCGGTGGCGACCCCGAGTTCCGGGGGCCGGCCGGGAAGATCTGTGAGAGCGCCGATGTGCCGTCGGTGATCTACTTCGCGGGCCGGGTGGAGGACGTCAGCCCGTTCATGGAACAGCTGGGCACGCACGCGGGATGCGCCGACCGGAAGATGTCCGTCATCACCGGTGACGACCTGTCCAAGGCCGTCTTCGCGCCCGGCAGCGAGAGCGTGGCTCCCGAGGTCACGCTCTACCACGCGGCGCTGGCCGAGTTGGGCAAGGCCGCCCGGAGTACGGAGTTCTACAACCAGGCCGCGGAGTACCTGCCCGGCGTCGGCGACACGGTGCGCTACGACTCGCCCGCGCTGGCCAGCGGGCAGACCGCCCTGTCGTACGACTCGACCCGCGCCCTGTTCGACGCGGCCTCCCGTGACGACACCGCGCAGAGCAGGAGCTCCACCTGGGTCAATCTCCGGGCCGTCCGGCTTCATGGAATGGCCACCGGCACGATCGACTTCCGACAGGCGCCGCTCTACGCGGGCCGCGAGGGGCACAGCATCGCCCTCATGGAGGTCCGACGTCTCGAGGACGGTTCCTCGCACTCCCGTGTGGTGTGCAGCCGGGTGGCCGGGGACACGCGGCCGCTCACGGAGAAGGAATGCGCGATCGCCGACGGGGGCGTCGACTGAGCCCCGGTGCGGTCCGGAGCCGCAGGCGCCGTCGCACCCCGCCCGGAGACGTGCTTCCGGCCGGCGGGGGCGACGGCATCCCGACGTCAGATGTCGCGGAAGATCTCGATCTGCGCGCCCACCGAGTTGAGGCGGGCCGCGAGGTCCTCGTAGCCGCGGTTGATGACGTAGACGTTGCGCAGCACCGACGTGCCCTCGGCGGCCATCATCGCGAGGAGGACGACCACGGCCGGGCGGAGCGCCGGCGGGCACATCATCTCCGCGGCGCGCCAGCGGGTCGGACCGTCGACCAGGACCCGGTGCGGGTCGAGGAGCTGGAGGCGGCCGCCGAGGCGGTTGAGGTCGGTGAGGTAGATGGCCCGGTTGTCGTAGACCCAGTCGTGGATGAGGGTCTGGCCCTGCGCCGAGGCCGCGATGGCGGCGAAGAACGGCACGTTGTCGATGTTCAGGCCCGGGAACGGCATCGGGTGGATCTTGTCGATCGGCGCCTCCAGCTTGGAAGGCCGGACGGTGAGGTCCACCAGGCGGGTGCGGCCGTTGTCGGCGCTGTACTCGGGGGAGCGGTCGTGGTCCAGACCCATCTCCTCCAGGACGGCGAGCTCGATCTCCAGGAACTCGATCGGCACGCGCCGCACGGTCAGCTCGGACTCGGTGACCACGGCCGCGGCCAGCAGGCTCATCGCCTCGACCGGGTCCTCGGAGGGCGAGTAGTCGACGTCCACGTCGATCTCCGGCACGCCGTGCACGGTGAGCGTGGTGGTGCCGATGCCCTCGACCTCGACGCCCAGCGCCTCCAGGAAGAAGCACAGGTCCTGGACCATGTAGTTCGACGAGGCGTTGCGGATCACGGTGACGCCGTCGTGGCGGGCGGCGGCCAGCAGGGCGTTCTCGGTCACCGTGTCACCGCGCTCGGTCAGCACGATCGGGCGGTTCGGGGTGATCGTCCGGTCCACCTGGGCGTGGTACAGGCCCTCGGTGGCGGCGATGTCCAGGCCGAAGCGGCGCAGCGCGATCATGTGCGGCTCGATGGTGCGGGTGCCCAGGTCGCAGCCGCCGGCGTAGGGCAGCTTGAAGTCGCCCAGGCGGTGCAGCAGCGGGCCGAGGAACATGATGATCGAGCGGGTGCGGCGGGCCGCGTCCGCGTCGATGGACGCCATGTCCAGTTCGGCGGGCGGCACGATCTCCAGGTCCACGCCGTCGTTGATCCAGCGGGTCCGTACGCCGATGGAGTTGAGTACCTCCAGCAGGCGGTAGACCTCCTCGATACGGGCCACCCGGCGTAGGGTGGTACGGCCCTTGTTGAGGAGCGAGCCGCACAGCAGCGCCACGCAGGCGTTCTTGCTGGTCTTGACGTCGATGGAGCCGGAGAGGCGGCGCCCGCCGACCACCCGGAGGTGCATCGGCCCCGCGTACCCCAGAGAGACGATCTCGCTGTCGAGAGCCTCGCCGATCCGGGCGATCATCTCAAGGCTGATGTTCTGGTTGCCGCGTTCGACCCTGTTGATGGCGCTCTGGCTGGTACCCAGGGCCTCCGCCAGCTGTGCCTGTGACCAGCCGCGATGCTGTCGTGCGTCACGGATGAGGCGGCCGATGCGTACGAGATAGTCGTCTGCCATGTGACTGAGGCTATCTCAGATATGAGATGACGCATCCCGGGGGTGGGGTCCGTGGGGCCGGACGGGTGACGGAATCGTCCGTCCGGCCGACGGGTCAGCGCCGCCGGGTGGTGTGGCGGTAGCCGAACGGGCCGGGCAGGTCCATCGAGGTGGTCCGCCGGCCGTTGGAGTTGTAGGTGTGGCGCGGGCCGTCGCCGTTGCCGAACGTCAGGGACCACGACTTCTTGTTGATGTTCAGGCGAACGCCGGGCCATATGCGGAAGCTCTTGCGGAAGGTGAGCGGCACGGTTCGATCCCTTCGGGTCTTTTGGAGTTGTCTCCCTGCGGATACCCGGAGGGAGGCCTCGCATGGCTCCTTCTCCCGCCGCGACCCATGCCGGACGGGGCCGGGGCATGACCAGGCCGACCCTATGTACTAGAGTTATCTCGACATCGAGATATCTGTCGGAGGAACGCCGCTCGCCGCCTCCGGTAAGGCTTACCTAACTTAGCCTTGCCCTGGCTGATCGCCAAACCGGCGTGGCGGCACCGAGCGGCGCCGGTCGCACCCGGGTGCGACGCGGTCACGCGCACATGAATGAAGGAGACTGTCGTGTCGGCGAACAGCTTCGACGCCCGCAGCACGCTGCAGGTGGGCGACGAGTCGTACGAGATCTTCCGGCTGGACAAGGTGGAGGGCTCGGCCCGCCTGCCGTACAGCCTCAAGGTCCTGCTGGAGAACCTGCTGCGCACCGAGGACGGTGCGAACATCACCGCCGACCACATCCGTGCGCTCGGTGGCTGGGACTCGCAGGCGCAGCCCTCGCAGGAGATCCAGTTCACGCCGGCCCGCGTGATCATGCAGGACTTCACCGGCGTGCCCTGTGTCGTGGACCTCGCCACCATGCGTGAGGCCGTGAAGGAGCTCGGCGGCGACCCGTCGAAGATCAACCCGCTGGCCCCGGCCGAGCTGGTCATCGACCACTCGGTCATCGCCGACAAGTTCGGCACCCACGAGGCGTTCGCCCAGAACGTGGAGCTGGAGTACGGCCGCAACCGCGAGCGCTACCAGTTCCTGCGCTGGGGCCAGACCGCGTTCGACGAGTTCAAGGTCGTCCCGCCGGGCACCGGCATCGTCCACCAGGTGAACATCGAGCACCTGGCCCGCACGGTCATGGTCCGCGGTGGCCAGGCCTACCCCGACACCCTGGTCGGCACCGACTCGCACACCACCATGGTCAACGGCCTCGGCGTCCTCGGCTGGGGCGTCGGCGGCATCGAGGCCGAGGCCGCGATGCTCGGCCAGCCGGTCTCCATGCTGATCCCGCGCGTCGTCGGCTTCAAGCTGACCGGCGAGCTGCAGCCCGGCACCACCGCCACCGACCTGGTGCTCACCATCACCGAGATGCTGCGCAAGCACGGCGTCGTCGGCAAGTTCGTCGAGTTCTACGGCGAGGGCGTCGCCGCCACCTCGCTGGCCAACCGCGCCACCATCGGCAACATGTCGCCGGAGTTCGGCTCCACCGCCGCGATCTTCCCGATCGACGACGAGACGCTGAACTACCTCAAGCTCACCGGCCGCAGCGAGCAGCAGGTCGCGCTGGTCGAGGCGTACGCCAAGGAGCAGGGCCTCTGGCTGGACCCGTCCGCCGAGCCGGACTTCTCCGAGAAGCTCGAGCTGGACCTGTCCACCGTCGTCCCGTCGATCGCCGGCCCGAAGCGCCCGCAGGACCGCATCGTCCTGGCGAACGCCGCCGAGCAGTTCAAGACGGACGTCCGCAACTACGTGACGGACGAGATGGAGGCGAGCATCGAGTCCTTCCCCGGCTCCGAC
This sequence comes from Streptomyces sp. NPDC056600, assembly GCF_042792855.1. Classification (NCBI taxonomy): domain Bacteria; kingdom Bacillati; phylum Actinomycetota; class Actinomycetes; order Kitasatosporales; family Streptomycetaceae; genus Streptomyces; species Streptomyces sp. NPDC056600. Next base: position 23,125 of record NZ_JBHTVQ010000057.1, on the reverse strand, counting down.
GCCCCGTCGACCCTCCCGGACGCCACCCCGTCCAAGCCGGTCCTGGTCACCGCCCCCGACGGCTCGACCTACGAGATCGACCACGGCGCCGTGACCGTCGCCGCGATCACCTCCTGCACCAACACCTCGAACCCGTACGTCATGGTCGCCGCCGCGCTGGTGGCCAAGAAGGCGGTCGAGAAGGGCCTGACCCGCAAGCCGTGGGTCAAGACCACCCTCGCCCCGGGCTCCAAGGTCGTCACCGACTACTTCGACAAGGCGGGCCTGACCCCCTACCTCGACAAGGTCGGCTTCAACCTGGTCGGCTACGGCTGCACCACCTGCATCGGCAACTCCGGCCCGCTGCCGGACGAGGTCTCCCAGGCGGTCAACGAGCACGACCTCGCGGTCACCTCGGTGCTCTCCGGTAACCGCAACTTCGAGGGCCGGATCAACCCGGACGTCAAGATGAACTACCTGGCGTCCCCGCCGCTGGTCGTCGCGTACGCCCTGGCCGGCTCCATGAAGGTGAACATCACCCAGGACGCCCTGGGCGCCGACCAGGACGGCAACCCGGTCTTCCTCAAGGACATCTGGCCCTCCGAGGCCGAGGTGAACGAGGTCGTGGCCTCCGCCATCGGCGAGGACATGTTCTCCAAGTCCTACCAGGACGTCTTCGCGGGCGACGCCCAGTGGCAGGCGCTTCCGGTCCCGACCGGCAACACCTTCGAGTGGGACCCGCAGTCCACCTACGTGCGCAAGCCCCCGTACTTCGAGGGCATGACCATGGAGACCACGCCGGTCGAGGACATCACCGGCGCGCGTGTCCTGGCCAAGCTGGGCGACTCGGTCACCACCGACCACATCTCCCCGGCCGGCGCCATCAAGGCCGACACCCCGGCCGGCAAGTACCTCACCGAGCACGGTGTGGAGCGTCGTGACTTCAACTCCTACGGCTCGCGCCGAGGCAACCACGAGGTCATGATCCGCGGCACGTTCGCCAACATCCGCCTGCGCAACCAGATCGCGCCGGGCACCGAGGGCGGCTACACCCGCGACTTCACGCAGGACGGCGGCCCGGTCGCCTTCATCTACGACGCCTCGCAGAACTACCAGGCCGCCGGCACCCCGCTGGTCGTCCTGGCCGGCAAGGAGTACGGCTCCGGCTCGTCCCGCGACTGGGCGGCCAAGGGCACCGCGCTGCTGGGCGTCAAGGCCGTCATCGCCGAGTCCTACGAGCGCATCCACCGCTCGAACCTCATCGGCATGGGCGTCCTGCCGCTCCAGTTCCCGGAGGGCCAGACCGCCTCGACCCTCGGCCTCACCGGCGAGGAGACCTTCTCCTTCACCGGCGTGACCGCGCTGAACGACGGCACCACGCCGCGCACGGTCAAGGTCACCACCGACACCGGTGTCGAGTTCGACGCGGTCGTCCGCATCGACACCCCCGGCGAGGCGGACTACTACCGCAACGGCGGCATCATGCAGTACGTGCTGCGCAGCCTGATCCGCAAGTAGATCTTCCGCCGCACCAGGCCGGGCCGCGTCCTCCTTCCCGGGAGGACGCGGCCCGGCCGTCGTTTTCGCGGGGTGTGACCCGGAGGTCTCAACTAGGAAAAGACCCGTCGCAACCCTGTGCGCGATCTTGTCCACGCGCGGAGAGTGGACTATACCTGTCGGGCATCGGCCGGGTCCGGAGGGAGGACGGGGAGGGGCAACACACCGAAGCCCTTGCCTTCCGCCCCTGCCGGGGCCCTGACGCTGTATGTGTTTCTGACATCACCCGCACCACCCCTGCACGACCCAGCTCGACCGACCGCGGTGCCGGGGAGGAACCGGTTCACCGCCTGAGTCCTGGAGAAGGCGAGGACTTTGCGCATGGGATCCACTTCCGCCGATGCCGAGAACAACACGACCGGTGCGGTCGACGGCGTAGGACGCCGTGACCTCATCAAGCGGTCCGCCGCGCTCGGCCTGGCCGCCGTGCCGGCCACGGGCTTCCTCTCCGCCTGCGCCAGCGGCGGCGGGGACGAGGCGACCGACACGTCCGGGCAGGGACCGAAGACCGCCAAGAACCCCCTGGGCGTCACGGCGAGCGCCCCGATGGAGTTCGTCCTCTTCAACGGCGGGTTCGGCAAGGAGTACGGCGAGGACGCCGTCAAGATCTACGAGAAGAACTTCCCCAAGTCCAAGGTGAAGTTCACCGCCACCCTGAAGATCCAGTCCACCCTGCAGCCGCGCTTCAACGGCGGCACCCCGCCGGACCTCATCGACAACTCCGGCGCCGAGCAGATGGACATGGGCGTCCTGGTCGGCCAGAAGCAGCTCGCCGACCTCACCCCGCTGCTGGACGCCCCGTCCTACGACGACCCGGCCAAGAAGGTCCGCGACACGCTGCGGCCCGGCATCGTCGAGATGGGCCAGTTCGACGGCGACCCGGTGTACATCATGTACTACGCGTACACCACCTACGGCGTCTGGTACTCGCAGAAGGCCCTCGACGAGCTCGAGGTGGAGTACCCGGAGACGTGGGACGACATGCTCGCCGTCTGCGCGAAGGCGAAGAAGAAGGGCACCGCGGGCTGGACCTACCCGGGCCAGTACCCCTACTACATCCCCTTCTCGCTCTACGCGATGATCGGCAAGGTCGGCGGCGCCGACGTGCTCAAGGCGATCGACAACCTGGAGCCCAACGCCTGGAAGCACCCGGCCGTCAAGGCCTGCTTCGAGGCGTACTACGAGCTCTACCGCAAGGGCTACATCCTCAAGGGCACGCCGGGCCTCTCGCACACCCAGTCGCAGGCGGCCTGGGCCGAGGGCAAGGCGCTGTTCATCCCGAACGGCTCGTGGGTGGAGAACGAGTCGGCGGACGTCATCCCGGCCGACTTCGGGGTGTCGATAGGAGCCCCCTCCGGCCTGGACAGCTCCGACAAGATGCCCTTCGGCACCCTGTGGGCGTCCGGCGCCGAGCCCTTCGTGGTCCCGGCCAAGGCCAAGAACCCGTCCGGCGGTATGGAGCAGCTGCGCATCATGCTCAGCGAGGAGTCGTCGAAGAACTTCACCTCCAAGGTGAAGTCGCTGTCCGCGCTGGACGGCGGCACCGACGGCATCGAGCTGACCCCGGGCCTGAAGTCGGGTGTCGCCGCGCTGGAGAAGGCGGGCGACAACATCCTCAACCCGCGCATCCAGGACTGGTACGTCGCCCTCCAGAAGGAGAAGATCGGCACCGGCGGCATCGGCGAGATGATGGCGGGCCGGCTCACCCCGGCCGAGGCGATCAAGAAGATCCAGGGTTACGCCGACGAGGCGGCCAAGGACGACTCCATCAAGCACTACAAGCACACGTGAGCAAGCGCACCTGAGCGAGCCCTGTGAGCCCGTCCGCCGGGCGCGGTCCGTCCGTCTCCTGACGCGCGGACCGCGCCCGGCGGAGGTCTCCACCGCCGTACCCACCGCCGCACAGATCGGGTCACCAGCGGATGCAGCACGGTAAGTACCGCTTCGTCGTCGGGTTCCTGACGGTCCCCCTGGCGTTGTACGCCATCTTCGTCGTCTGGCCGTTCATCCAGTCGATCTTCTACTCCTTCACCAACTGGTCCGGCCTGAGCCCGGAGTTCTCCATGGTGGGGATCGACAACTACACGCGCATGGTCGAGGACGACGTCTTCTGGAAGTCGCTCTGGCACAGCGTGCTGTTCGCGTTGGTCGTCCCGCTGGTGACCATCGGGCTGGCGCTGTTCCTGGCCTTCATGGTCAACGTGGGCGGCTGCAAGCGGCGCGGTGGTCCGGCGATCACCGGCGTGCGCGGATCGTCGTTCTACAAGATCGTCTACTTCTTCCCGCAGGTGCTGTCGATCGTCATCGTCGCCCTGCTCTTCCAGTTCATCTACAACCCGCGCAGCGGCGTGCTGAACGCCCTGCTGTCGGGGATCGGACTGGACGCGCAGCCCGAGTGGCTGGGCGACCCCGACCTGGCCCTGTGGTGCGTGATGGCCGTGGTGGTCTGGGCGACGGTCGGGTTCTTCGTGGTGCTGTTCTCGGCCGGTATGGCCTCCATCCCCGCCGAGCTCTACGAAGCCGCCCTGCTGGACGGCGCGAGCCGGGTCACCACCTTCTTCAAGGTGACCCTCCCGCTGCTGTGGGACACCGTGCAGTCCGGCTGGGTCTACATCGGCATCCTGGCCCTGGGCGCCGAGTCGTTCGCCGTGGTGCAGATCATGACGGTCGGCCCCGGCGGTCCCGACTACTCGACCACCGTCATGGTCCTGTACGTGTACCAGAAGGCGTTCCGTGACGGTCAGGCCGCCTACGCGACCACCATCGGCGTCGCCCTGCTCGTCGTCACGCTGGCGTTCTCCGCGCTCGTGATGCGACTGGGCCGCCGCGAGCGGCTGGAGTACTGAGAGAGATGAAGACCGACACCCCGCCGCCCGGCGACGACGCCGTCCTCCCCGGCCCCGGCGCCCTGACCACCCGCACCTCCGAGCGTCCGGAGCGCCCCGCGCGCCGCACCAAGGAGGGCGAGGGCAAGGTCCTCAACGTCTTCTCGCACGGCGTGCTGGTGCTGTGGGCGATCATGGTCACCCTGCCGCTGCTGTGGGCCGTGATGACCGCCTTCAAGGACAACCGGGCCATCATCAGCTCGCCCTGGTCGCTCCCGGACAGCCTGCGCTTCGACAACTTCACGCGGGCGTGGACCGAGGCGCAGATCGGCGACTACTTCTTCAACACGGTCGTCGTGGTGGGGGGTTCGCTGGTCGGCACGCTGGTGCTCGGCTCCATGGCGGCGTACGTGCTGGCCCGGTTCGACTTCCCGGGCAACCGGTTCGTCTACTTCCTGTTCGTCGGCGGGATGAGCTTTCCGGTGATGCTCGCCCTGGTGCCGCTGTTCTACGTGGTGAACAACATCGGCCTGCTCAACACCACCCACGGGCTGATCCTGGTCTACATCGCGTACTCGCTGCCGTTCACCGTCTTCTTCCTGACCTCCTTCTTCCGCACGCTGCCCACCTCGATCGCGGAGGCCGCCTTCGTCGACGGGGCCTCGCACACCCGGACGTTCTTCCAGGTGATGCTGCCGATGGCGAAGCCCGGCCTGATCAGCGTCGGGATCTTCAACTTCCTCGGCCAGTGGAACCAGTACATGCTGCCCACGGTGCTCAACACCGAGGAGGACCACAAGGTGCTCACGCAGGGACTGGTGCAGATGACGGCGGTCGCCGGCTACAAGAGCGACTGGGCGGCGCTCTTCGCCGGCCTGGTGCTGGCGATGCTGCCGGTGCTCGGCGCGTACATCGTCTTCCAGCGGCAGGTCGTCCAGGGCCTCACCGCGGGCGCGCTGAAGTGACGCGGGGCCGCCGGACCGCTCGGTCCGGCGGCCGTAAGCGGCACGAAGCACCCGTAAGCGGCCGCAAGCAGACCCCCGGAGTTCGCCTCCCGTTCAACGATCTGGTTCCACCTCTTGACGCAACGGTCGGCAAACCGATCAGCTTGGACTTCACTAGTTGGACAAGGCGGGGCCTCGCCGGAGCGGCCCCGTGCGGGAGGTCACCGTGGAGACTCCAGGCTCGCAGTCGTCACTGCACCGGGCAAACCTGGAGAGAGTGGTCAGAGCGGTACGTCTCGCCGGATCCCTGACCCAGGCGGAGATCGCCCGGACCACCGGTCTGTCGGCGGCGACCGTGTCGAACATCGTCCGGGAACTGAAGGACGCCGGGATGGTCGAGGTGACCCCCACCTCGGCCGGCGGCCGCCGCGCGCGGTCGGTCTCGCTGAGCGGGGACGCCGGGATCGTGGTCGGCATCGACTTCGGCCACTCCCACCTGCGCGTGGCACTGGGCAACCTGGCCCACCAGGTGCTGGCCGAGGAGACCGAGCCGCTGGACGTGGACGTCTCCGCGGACCAGGGTTTCGACCGGGCCGAGCAGCTGGTGCGCCGCCTGGCCGAGGGCGTCGGCGCCGACCGCGGCAAGATCGCCGGAGTCGGCCTGGGCGTGCCCGGCCCCATCGACCTCCAGTCCGGCACGCTCGGCTCCACGGCCATCCTCCCCGGCTGGCGCGGCACCCGCCCCGCGGAGGAGCTCGAGTCCAGGCTGGGCGTTCCGGTCCATGTCGACAACGATGCCAACCTCGGCGCGCTCGGCGAGCTGACCTGGGGCAGCGGCCGCGGCGTCAAGGACCTGGCCTACATCAAGGTGGCCAGCGGCGTCGGCGCCGGCCTGGTCATCGACGGCAAGATCTACCGCGGCCCCGGCGGCACGGCGGGGGAGATCGGGCACATCACGCTCGACGAGTCGGGCCCGGTGTGCCGCTGCGGCAACCGCGGCTGCCTGGAGACCTTCACCGCGGCCCGCTACGTGCTGCCGCTGCTGCAGCCCACCCACGGCCCGGAACTGACCATGGAGTCCATGGTGCGCCTGGCCAAGGAGGGCGATCCGGGGTGCCGGCGGGTGATCGGCGACATCGGGCGCCACGTCGGCAGCGGGGTGGCCAATCTCTGCAACCTGCTCAACCCCGGCCGGATCGTGATCGGCGGGGACCTCGCCGAGGCGGGGGAGCTGATGCTGGGCCCGATCCGCGAGTCGGTCGGCCGCTACGCGATCCCGAGCGCCGCCCGGCAGCTGTCCGTGGTGCCCGGCGGGCTCGGCGGCAGGGCCGAGGTGCTGGGCGCGCTCGCGCTCGCCCTGAACGAGGTCGGCGACGCGGCCCTGCTGGGGGGCACGCCGCTACGCTCCGTCTCGAACTCGTTCACTTAGAGAACACACTCCGTCGTTGCAATACCGTTAAGTATTCACTTCTTGACGCCAAACCAGAAAATCTTGTTGACTTCGGTCACTTACCTCGGCCGCGACGGTGCGGCCGCGTCAGGGAGGCACTCCTCTTATGAACAGCAAGATTCGTGGCGTTGTGATCGGCGCTGCCGCTGTTTCCATGGCTCTGGCCATGACCGCCTGTGGCAAGGCCGGCGACGACGACGCCAAGGACAAGGGCGCGTCGGGCGACAAGGGTGGCAAGTCCATCGGTCTGCTGCTGCCCGACACCGTCACCGCGCGGTACGAGAAGTTCGACAAGCCGTACTTCGAGGACAAGGTCAAGGCGCTCTGCTCCGACTGCACCGTCGAGTACGCGAACGCCGGCGCCGACCCCAACAAGCAGGCGCAGCAGGTCAGCGACATGATCACCAAGGGCGTCAAGGTGATCGTGGTCAGCGCCCAGGACTCCGCCGCCATCAAGTCCTCGGTGGAGGAGGCCAAGTCCAAGGGCGTCAAGGTCATCGCGTACGACCGCCTCGCCCAGGGCCCGGTGTCCGCCTACGTCTCCTTCGACAACGAGAAGGTCGGCCAGCTCCAGGGCGAGGCCCTGCTCGAGGGCATGGGCGACAAGGCGACCCCGAAGTCGAAGATCGTCATGATCAACGGTGACGACGCCGACCCGAACGCCGCCCAGTTCAAGAAGGGCGCCCACAGCGCCCTGGACGGCAAGGTCGACATCGCCTACGAGCAGACCGGCCTCTGGAAGGACACGGTCGCCGCGGAGAAGATGTCCGCCGCGATCACCCAGCTCGGCAAGAAGAAGATCGCCGGCGTCTACTCGGCCAACGACGGCATGGCCGGTGGCATCGCCAACGTCCTCAAGGGCGAGGGCCTCGGCGACCTCCCGCTGACCGGTCAGGACGCGGAGCTCGCGGCCATCCAGCGGATCGTCGCCGGCACCCAGTACGCCACCGTCTACAAGGCGTTCAAGCCGCAGGCCGAGGCCGCCGCCGAGCTCGCGGTCAAGCTGCTCGACAGCGACGACATCAAGTCCCTGGCCTCCGCCGAGGTCACCAGCGGCTCCGGCGACAAGGTTCCCGCCCAGCTGCTGGCCCCGGTGTCCGTGACCCAGAAGAACATCAACGACACCGTGGTCAAGGACGGCCTGTACACGGTCGAGGAGATCTGCTCCGGCGAGTTCGCCAAGGCCTGCGAGAAGGCCGGCCTCAAGTAACACCCGGCACCGCCCGGCCGCCCCGCGAGGGCGGCCGGACGGGCCCGGCGGCGGGAGACGCCGGGGACACCCCGCCCCTCCCGCCGCCCTCGCCCGGCCCTTGCCCCGTCCCGTCCCCCTCGGGACGGAACGGGGCAGTGGCCGGTCGGCACACCTCCGGAGCGCGCCCCCACGAGCGCGCGTCCACCCCGTACATCCTGTGCGTTCGCACACCCCACCGCGTTCTGCCCCCCGGAACGCGGCATCCCCGCCGGGTCAGGCGGCGAAGGAGATGATTCACGTGTCCGCTACGCCCGTGCTGGCGTTGCGCGGAGCCTCCAAGCGATTCGGTGCGGTCCAGGCCCTCACCGACGTCCACCTGGAGGTCCACGCCGGAGAAGTCGTCGCGCTGGTCGGCGACAACGGCGCCGGAAAGTCGACGCTCGTCAAGGCGATCGCCGGCGTCCACCCCATCGACGAGGGCGCCATCGAGTGGGAGGGCCGCCCGGTCCAGATCCACAAGCCCCACGACGCCCAGGAGCTCGGCGTCGCGACCGTCTACCAGGACCTCGCCCTGTGCGACAACCTGGACGTCGTCGGCAACCTCTACCTCGGCCGTGAGCTGCGCCGTCGCGGCGTGCTCGACGAGGTCACCATGGAGCAGAAGGCCCGCGAGCTGCTGAGCACGCTGTCCATCCGCATCCCGAGCGTCCGCATCCCGATCGCCGGCCTCTCCGGCGGCCAGCGTCAGGTCGTCGCCATCGCGCGCGCCCTGATCGGCGAGCCCAAGATCGTCATCCTGGACGAGCCCACCGCGGCCCTCGGCGTCGAGCAGACCGCCCAGGTCCTCGACCTGGTCGAGCGGCTGCGCGAGCGCGGCCTCGGCGTCATCCTCATCAGCCACAACATGGCCGACGTCAAGGCTGTCGCCGACACCGTCGCCGTGCTGCGCCTGGGCAAGAACAACGGCACCTTCCCCGTGAAGGACACCAGCCACGAAGAGATCATCGCCGCCATCACGGGCGCCACGGACAACGCCGTGACCCGTCGCGCGGGGCGTCGCACCACGGAGGCGGCAAAGTGAGCGACACGACCAAGACCCCCACCCCGGCCCCGGCCGAGGACCCCACCGCCGCCGCGGCGGCGGCCCCCGCGATCGACCCCCGCCTGCTGGTGCGCGAAGAGGGCTTCAAGGGCTACATCACCGAGTTCAAGCGCAAGGTCAAGGGCGGTGAGCTGGGCTCCATCCCGGTCGTCATCGGCCTGATCGTCATCGCGACGGTCTTCCAGCTCAACAACGACCGCTTCCTGAGCGCCGACAACCTGTCGAACATCGGCTACTACATGGCCGCCACCGGCATGCTGGCCATCGGCCTGGTCTTCGTGCTGCTGCTCGGCGAGATCGACCTGTCGGTCGGCTCGGTCAGCGGCCTGGCCTCCGCCGTGTTCGCCGTCGTGGTGACCAAGCACGGCATGGACGCCTGGCTGGCCCTGCTGCTCACGATCTTCACCGGTGTCGCCATCGGCGCGCTGCACGGCTGGTTCTTCGCCAAGATAGGCGTGCCCGCGTTCGTCGTCACCCTGGCCGGCTTCCTCGGCTGGAACGGCCTCATGCTGTGGCTCCTCGGCTCCAGCGGCACCATCAACATCCCCTCCGACGAGGGCCCGGTGCGCCTGCTGGGCAAGGCGTCCTTCCTGCTCGACCAGGACGTCGCCGGCGCCTACCTGCTGGCCGGCCTCGCCGTCCTGTCCCTGCTCGTCGGCTCCTTCATGGACCAGCGCCGCCGCCGCGCGGCCGGCGTCCCCTTCCGCCCGACCAGCGAGATCGTGCTGCGCGTGGTCGCCCTCGCGATCGTCTCCTTCGCCGCGGCCATGGTGTTCAACAGCTCCGCGGGCGTGCCCAACGCGCTGGTGATCTTCCTGATCTGCCTGGTGATCGTCGACTTCGTCCTGCGCCGTACCTCGTTCGGCCGTAAGGTCTTCGCGGTCGGCGGCGGCGTCGAGGCGGCCCGCCGCGCGGGCATCAACGTCGAGCTCGTCCGCATCACCGTCTTCGCCATCGCGGGCGGTTTCGCGGCCATCGGCGGCATGTTCTTCGCCGGCCAGACCTCCAGCGCCACCATGCTGGCGGGCGGCGGCAACACCCTGATGCTGGCGATCGCCGCGGCGGTCATCGGCGGCACCAGCCTCTTCGGCGGCCGGGGCACCGTGTGGTCGGCCCTGCTGGGCATGCTGGTCATCCAGTCGATCAGCACGGGCCTGTCCCTGCTGAACATGGAGGCCTCGATCCAGTACATGATCACCGGCGCGGTCCTGCTCGGCGCGGTCGTCATCGACTCCGTCTCCCGGCGGAGCCAGAAGGCGGCGGGCCGGGCCTGACGCCCGATCCCAGCCCGCGGTGCCCGGCGTCCTCGTGATGCCGGGCACCGGCGTTTTCCCCCGGACGACGCGGCCCCGCCGGGGCCGCCACCTGGGAACCGCCCCTTCCGCCCGCACGTTCAGTCGTCAGGACGGACGGGGCAGTCCTGCGGGAGCAGGAGGGGAACATTAGACTCGACAGGCCCCGCAACGCTCAACAGCTCTACTGCAAGGAGGCACGGGTGCCGCTGCTGACCCGCATCAGGGGACCGCGCGATCTGGACCGGCTCACCCCGGCGCAGCTTGACCAGCTGGCGGAGGAGATCCGGACCTTCCTCGTCGACGCCGTCTCCAAGACCGGCGGCCACCTCGGCCCCAACCTCGGCGTGGTGGAGCTCACCATCGCTCTGCACCGGGTGTTCGAATCCCCACGGGACAAGATCCTCTGGGACACCGGTCACCAGTCCTACGTCCACAAGCTGCTCACCGGGCGGCAGGACTTCTCCCGCCTGAAGATGAAGGGCGGCCTCTCCGGCTACCCCTCGCAGGCCGAGTCCGAGCACGACGTCATCGAGAACTCGCACGCCTCCACCGTCCTCGGCTGGGCCGACGGACTGGCCAAGGCCAACGAGGTCCTCCGCAAGGACGACCACGTGGTCGCCGTCATCGGCGACGGCGCCCTCACCGGCGGCATGGCCTGGGAGGCGCTGAACAACATCGCCGCCGCCAAGGACCGCCCGCTGGTCATCGTGGTCAACGACAACGAGCGCTCCTACGCGCCCACCATCGGCGGCCTCGCCAACCACCTGGCCACGCTGCGCACCACCGACGGCTACGAGCGCTTCCTCGCCCGTACCAAGGAGGTGCTGGAGAAGACCCCGGTGGTCGGCCGCCCGCTCTACGACACGCTGCACGGCGCCAAGAAGGGCCTCAAGGACTTCATCGCGCCGCAGGGCATGTTCGAGGACCTCGGCCTGAAGTACGTCGGCCCGATCGACGGCCACGACATCGAGGCGCTGGAGTCCGCGCTGGCCCGCGCCAAGCGGTTCAACGGCCCGGTCATCGTGCACTGCCTCACCGAGAAGGGCCGCGGCTACCGCCCGGCGCTCGAGGACGAGGCGGATCGTTTCCACGCCGTCGGCAAGATCCACCCGGACACCGGCCTGCCGGTCGCCACCGCCGGCGCCGACTGGACGTCCGTCTTCGGCGAGGAGATGGTCGCGCTCGGCAAGGAGCGCGAGGACATCGTCGCGATCACCGCCGCGATGCTCCAGCCGGTCGGCCTGGACAAGTTCGCCCAGGAGTTCCCCGAGCGGGTCTTCGACGTCGGCATCGCCGAGCAGCACGGCGCGGTCTCCGCGGCCGGCCTCGCCACCGGCGGCCTGCACCCGGTCTTCGCGGTCTACGCGACCTTCCTCAACCGCGCCTTCGACCAGGTGCTGATGGACGTCGCCCTGCACAAGTGCGGCGTGACCTTCGTGCTGGACCGGGCCGGCGTGACCGGCACCGACGGCGCCTCCCACAACGGCATGTGGGACATGTCGATCCTCCAGGTCGTCCCCGGCCTGCGGCTCGCCGCCCCGCGCGACGCCGACCAGGTCCGCGCCCAGCTGCGCGAGGCCGTCGAGGTCGACGACGCGCCGACGGTGGTCCGCTTCTCCAAGGGCGCCGTCGGCCCCGCCGTGCCGGCCGTGGGCCGCGTCGGCGGGATGGACGTGCTCCGCGAGGCCGGCGCCGAGCGGCCGGACGTGCTGCTGGTCTCGGTGGGCGCGCTGGCCCCGATGTGCCTGGAGATCGCCGCCCTGCTGGAGAAGCAGGGCATCTCCACCACCGTCGTCGACCCGCGATGGGTCAAGCCGGTGGACGAGCAGCTGCCGCCGCTCGCGGCGCGGCACCGCGTGGTCGTCACCGTCGAGGACAACTCGCGGGTCGGCGGCGTCGGTTCGGCCGTCGCCCAGGCGCTGCGCGACGCGGGCGTCGACGTCCCGCTGCGCGACTTCGGCATCCCGCCGCAGTTCCTGGACCACGCCTCGCGCGCCGAGGTCCTCACCGAGATCGGGCTCACCGCGCCGGACATCGCCCGCCAGGTCACCGGGCTGGTCTCCCAGCTCGACGGCCGCGAGGGCTTCGAGGCCGCCCCGGCGAAGGCGGGCTCCCGCCGCGGCTGACACCCTCCCGCGCCCCGCAGGGCCCCGGACGCCTCGCGTCCGGGGCCCTGCGGTTTCCTGCCCCGCCTCCGCGACGGCGTCCTCCCGACCGGTCCCACCGGGGCGACTGGGCCGGTTCCGCCGGGGCTCTTCGCTCATCCCGGTGACAAACCGGACGGGGTGTCCTGAGCGGCGGAATTCGGGGAAGAGGGAAGGCACCCTCCGACCGTGTCGGGGACCCATGGGAGGAATGACGTGAGCAGCAGCAGCCTCTTCAGGACGAAGAAGGTCGAGCACTCCATCGAGGGGACGGAACATCCGGAACACCGGCTGAAGAAGTCCCTCTCCGCGCTGGACCTGACCGTGTTCGGCGTCGGCGTCGTCATCGGCACCGGCATCTTCGTCCTCACCGGGGCCGTCGCCAAGGAGACCGCCGGGCCCGCGACGGCGATCGCCTTCGTGATCGCCGGCGTGGTCTGCGCCCTCGCCGCGCTCTGCTACGCGGAGTTCGCTTCCACCGTGCCGGTCGCCGGGTCGGCGTACACCTTCTCCTACACCTCCCTGGGCGAGCTGCCCGCCTGGATCATCGGCTGGGACCTCGTCCTGGAGTTCGCGCTCGGCACGGCGGTGGTGGCGGTCGGCTGGTCCGGTTACATCCGCTCCCTGCTCGAGAACGCGGGCTGGACGATGCCGGCCGTGCTCTCCGGCCGGGACGGCGTCGAGGGCTTCGGCTTCGACCTCTTCGCTGCGCTGCTGGTGCTGGTGCTCACCGCGGTACTGGTCGTCGGGATGAAGCTGTCCGCCCGGATCACCTCCGTGGTGGTCGCCATCAAGGTGGGCGTGGTGCTGCTGGTGATCGTCGCGGGCGCCTTCTTCATCAAGGCCGAGAACTACCGCCCCTTCATCCCCGCTCCCGTCCCCCAGGAGGCGGGCGGTGGCCTCCACGCCCCGCTGATCCAGCTGATCTTCGGCTTCGCCCCCGCCAGCTTCGGCGTCCTGGGCATCTTCACCGCCGCCTCGGTGGTCTTCTTCGCCTTCATCGGCTTCGACGTCGTCGCGACCGCGGCCGAGGAGACCCGCAACCCGCAACGTGACATGCCGCGCGGCATCCTGGGATCCCTCGCCATCTGCACCACGCTCTACGTACTGGTGTCGATCGTGGTCACCGGCATGCAGCACTACACCGAGCTCTCCGTGGACGCGCCGCTCGCCGACGCCTTCAAGGCGACCGGACACCCCTTCTTCGCCGGCGTCATCAGCTTCGGCGCGGCGATCGGCCTCACCACGGTCTGCATGATCCTGCTGCTCGGACAGACCCGCGTCTTCTTCGCGATGAGCCGTGACGGGCTGCTGCCCCGGTTCTTCTCCCGTGTCCACCCGCGCTTCAAGACCCCCTACCGGCCGACCATCCTGCTCGGTGTGACCATCGCGGTGATCGCCGGCTTCACCCGGCTCAGCGTGCTGGCCGAGCTGGTGAACATCGGTACCCTCTTCGCCTTCGTGGTGGTCGCGATCAGCGTCGTCGTGCTGCGCCGCAGCCGGCCCGACCTGCCGCGGGCCTTCCGCACCCCGCTGGTGCCGCTGCTGCCGATCGTCTCGGTGCTGGCGTCGGTGTGGCTGATGCTGAACCTGCCGGCCGAGACGTGGGTCCGGTTCGGGGTGTGGATGGCGCTCGGTGTCGTCGTCTACTTCGCGTACAGCCGCCGCAAGAGCCTGCTGGCCCCGGGGCGCGAGTCCGAGGCCCGCGCCGCCGCCCAGTTCGACTGAGCACCGCACCCACCCCCACGGGCCCCCACGGCCCCTGAGGGGCCACCGGGCCGAGGAGCGGCCCCGGTGGCCGTCGCGTCCACCGGTCCGGGCCCACGCTGCCGCGCCAGACGCACGGCGGGAGCGGGGACGAGGGCGGAGGCGGCGCCGGCCGGCAGGCACACGGTGAGGGCACCGCGGGCAGCGCTGCGACCGCGCGGCACACCGTCGCAGCGACGAGTGCGCCGGACACGGCGACGGCCACGCGTCGGCCCTCGGCACCGCCCGGGGCCTCAGCCCCGGGCGGTGCCTCAGTCCCGGGCGGTGCGGGGCCCCGTGACGTCGGCTCCGAGGGAGGCGACCCGATGGCGGAGCTCGCGGTCGGCGGTGACGACCAGGCACGGCCGCCCGGGCCGCGCCGCGGCGACCAGGCCGACGACGAGGTCGTCCCCGCTGCCGCCCGCGGACTCCACCCGCACACCCGGCACCGACTCCACCCCGCGCGCCGCGCCCTCCACGACCAGGACGATCTCCACCGGTCCCGTCGTCTCGGGCAGCCCCGGCAGCCCCTGCGAGGCGAGCCGGTCGCGTAGCCGCTCCGCCGCACCGCGCCGGTCCCGCCACCACCCGTCGGGCACCGAGCCGACCACGTTGGCGGCGTCGACGATCACCAGCAGCGGCAGGTCCTCATCCATGGGCCCAGCTTTCCAGACGCCCGGCCCGGCCGTCGGCTCGGAGGCGGCGGGACGGGAAGCGAAAGGGCCCCCGCCGAGTGGCGGGGGCCCTTTCACTTCGCGTTGCGCGCAGGTGTTACGCGGGAACCGACGCCACGCCCGGCGCCAGGAACCGCTTGCCGTTGACGCGCCCGGAGACGCCCTCACGGTCCAGGTACGGCGTGATGCCGCCCAGGTGGAAGGGCCAGCCCGCACCGGTGATCAGGCACAGGTCGATGTCCTGGGCCTCGGCGACGACGCCCTCGTCGAGCATCAGGCCGATCTCCTGGGCGACCGCGCCCAGGACCCGCTCACGGACCTGCTCCTCGGACAGGACGGTGTCGCCCTGCTGGAGGAGCGCGGCGACCTCCGGGTCCAGCTCCGGCTTGCCGGAGTCGTAGACGTAGAAGCCGCGCTTGCCGGCCTCGACGACCCGCTTGAGGTTGGCGGAGACGGTGAAGCGGTCCGGGAACGCGCGGTGGAGCGTCTCGGAGACGTGCAGGCCGATGGCCGGGCCGACCAGCTCCAGGAGCACCAGCGGGGACATCGGCAGGCCCAGCGGCTCGACCGCCTTCTCCGCCACGGCCACCGGGGTGCCCTCATCGATCACGTTCTGCACCTCGCCCATGAAGCGGGTGAGGATGCGGTTGACGACGAACGCCGGGGCGTCCTTCACCAGTACCGCGGTCTTCCTCAGCTTGCGGGCGACGGCGAACGCCGTGGCCAGCGAGGCGTCGTCGGTCTGCTCGCCGCGGACGATCTCCAGCAGCGGCAGGACGGCGACCGGGTTGAAGAAGTGGAAGCCGACGACCCGCTCGGGGTTCTTCAGCTTCGACGCCATCTCGCTGATCGACAGCGAGGAGGTGTTGGTCGCCAGGATCGCGTGGGCCGGGGCGACCGCCTCGACCTCGGCGAACACCTGCTGCTTGACGCCCATCTCCTCGAAGACGGCCTCGATCACGAAGTCCGCGTCCGAGAAGCCCTCGGCCTTGTCCAGGACACCGGTGACCAGCGCCTTGAGACGGTTGGCCTTGTCCTGGTTGACGCGGCCCTTGCCGAGCAGCTTGTCGATCTCGGAGTGGACGTAGCCCACACCCTTGTCGATCCGCGCCTGGTCGATGTCGGTCAGCACGACCGGAACCTCGAGGCGGCGCAGGAACAGCAGCGCCAGCTGCGACGCCATCAGGCCGGCGCCGACGACGCCCACCTTGGTGACCGGGCGGGCCAGCGACTTGTCCGGCGCCCCGGCCGGGCGCTTGGCGCGCTTCTGCACCAGGTTGAAGGCGTACAGACCCGAGCGCAGCTCGTCGCCCATGATGAGGTCCGCGAGGGCCTCGTCCTCGGCGTCGTAGCCCGCCTGGAGGTCGCCGTCCTTGGCGTTCGCGATGATCTCCAGCGCGCGGTAGGCGGCCGGGGCCGCGCCGTGCACCTTGGAGTCGGCGACGAACCGGCCGCGCGCGACGGCCTGGTCCCAGCCCTCGCCGCGGTCGATCTCCGGGCGGTCGACGACGATCTCGCCCTTGAGGACGGCGGCCGTCCACACCAGCGACTGCTCGAGGAAGTCCGCGCCCTCGAACAGGGCGTCGGCGATGCCCAGTTCGAAGACCTGCTTGCCCTTGAGCTGGCGGTTCTGGCTGAGCGAGTTCTCGATGATCACCGAGACGGCCTTGTCCGCGCCGATCAGGTTCGGCAGCAGCGTGCAGCCGCCCCAGCCGGGGACCAGACCGAGGAAGACCTCGGGGAGGGAGAACGCGGGCAGCGCGGCGGAGACCGTGCGGTACCGGCAGTGCAGACCGACCTCGACGCCGCCGCCCATGGCCGCGCCGTTGTAGTACGCGAAGGTCGGGACGGCCAGCGTGCCCAGACGCTTGAAGACGTCGTGGCCGCCCTTGCCGATCGCCACCGCGTGCTCGCGGTCCTTCAGCGCCTCGACGCCCTTGAGGTCCGCGCCGACGGCGAAGATGAACGGCTTGCCGGTGATGCCCACGCCGACGATCTCGCCGGCCGCGGCCTCACGCTCGACCTGGTCGATCGCCACGTCCAGCTTGGCCAGCGACTGCGGGCCGAAGGTGTTCGGCTTGGTGTGGTCGAAGCCGTTGTCCAGGGTGATCAGGGCGAAACGGCCCGCACCGAGGGGGAGGTCGAAGTGGCGCACGTGCGCCTCGGTGACGACCTCGTCGGGGAACAGCTCGGCCGCACCCTTCAGCAGTTCTGCGACGTTGCTCACTTGTCCCCCTCGAAGTTCGGGTTCTCCCAGATGACCGTGGCGCCCATGCCGAGGCCGACGCACATGGTGGTGAGGCCGTAGCGCACGTGCGGCTGCTCCTCGAACTGGCGGGCCAGCTGCGTCATCAGACGCACGCCGGAGGAGGCCAGCGGGTGACCGTAGGCGATGGCGCCGCCGTACTGGTTGACGCGGGCGTCGTCGTCGGCGATGCCGTAGTGCTCGAGGAAGGCGAGCACCTGGACCGCGAAGGCCTCGTTGATCTCGAACAGGCCGATGTCCTCGATGGACAGGCCGGCCTTGGCGAGGGCCTTCTCGGTGGCCGGGATCGGGCCGTAGCCCATGACCTCGGGCTCCACGCCGGCGAAGGCGTAGGAGACCAGGCGCATCTTGACCGGCAGGCCGTTCTCGGTGGCGAACTCCTCGGAGGCGAGGAGGGCGGCGGTCGCGCCGTCGTTCAGACCGGCCGCGTTGCCCGCGGTGACGCGGCCGTGGACGCGGAAGGGCGTCTTGAGGCCGGCCAGGTTCTCCAGCGTGGTGCCCGGGCGCATCGGCTCGTCGGCGGTGACCAGGCCGAAGCCGGTCTCGCCGGCGTCAGCGTTGGTGCGGCGGACGGAGATCGGGACCAGGTCCTGCTGGATCTTGCCGTTCGCGTACGCCTTGGCGGCCTTCTCCTGGGAGGCGACGGCGTACTTGTCGGCGCGCTCCTTGGTGATCGCCGGGTAGCGGTCGTGCAGGTTCTCGGCGGTCATGCCCATGAACAGGGCGGACTCGTCGACCAGCTTCTCGCTGACCAGCCGCGGGTTCGGGTCCACGCCCTCACCCATGGGGTGGCGGCCCATGTGCTCCACGCCGCCGGCGATGACGGCGTCGTAGGCGCCGAAGGCGATCGAACCGGCGGTGGTGGTCACCGCGGTCATCGCGCCCGCGCACATGCGGTCGATG
Organism: Streptomyces sp. NPDC056600; assembly: GCF_042792855.1. NCBI lineage: Bacteria > Bacillati > Actinomycetota > Actinomycetes > Kitasatosporales > Streptomycetaceae > Streptomyces > Streptomyces sp. NPDC056600. The sequence goes on along the minus strand of NZ_JBHTVQ010000057.1, from coordinate 5,048 downwards.
GAGTAGCCCGGAACGCTCTGCGGGAGACCCGCGAGGACGCCGGCCGTACGGCCCAGGGTCAGGCCCTGGTCGCCGATCTGGGTCGTCGCGGCGATCGCGACCTCGTCGATCTTCGCCGGGTCGAGGTTCGGGTTGCGGCGCAGCAGCTCCCGGATCGACTTCACGACGAGGTCGTCGGCGCGGGTCTCGTGGTAGATGCCCTTCGGGCCCGCCTTGCCGAACGGGGTACGGACGCCGTCGACGAAGACGACGTCCCTGACGGTACGAGGCACGATGGCTCTCCTCCAGGGGTGTGCGGACTGCGGCACTGCTGCGTGATGCTGCGGTGAGGGGCGCGGCTGAGCGCCCGCTCACCGGTCATGCTACTCGCGGGTAACCCTTGTGCCCACCCCGGGAGCCCGACGCGTCGAACGTCACACCGCCGTGCCCCGCGGACCCCCATCGCCCCAGCGGCACGATTGCCCGCAGGATGTACGGGGCCATCTGCACCTTCCGCGGGCGGCTGGGCCGCCCAGGGGGCGGCACGGGCGGGCGCAGGCGGCGCGTACGCGCGTGAGCGCACGTCCGCGGGGCGCCGGTCCGTGCCGCCCGGCAGGGGTCACCCCTTCGCGGCGAGGGCGGTGACCAGGAGGGGGGTGACCTGCTCGACCTGCCACGGGCGGGCGCCGTGCGCGGCGAGCGCGGCGGACACCGAGGCCTCGTCGGCCGCGGCGGGCGGCGCCCAGCAGACCCGCCGCACCGTGTCCGGCGCGATCAGGTTCTCCTGCGGCATCCGCAGCTCCTCCGCCCGCGCCGAGACCGCGGCCCGCGCCGCGGACAGCCGCGCGGCGGCCGCCGGGTCCTTGTCGGCCCAGGCCCGCGGCGGCGGGGGCCCCGCCACCGCCTGCCCGGGCAGCGGCAGCGCGCTCTCCGGCAGCGCCTTCGCCCGGTCCACGGCCGCCTGCCACTGCTCCAGCTGCCGCCGCCCGGTGCGGCTGTTGAACCCGCTCAGCGCGGACATCGCCTGCACGTCGGCCGGCAGCGCCAGCGCCGCCTCCACGATCGCGGCGTCGCCCAGCACCTTGCCCGGCGAGACGTCCCGCCGCCGCGCGATGCGGTCCCGCGTCTCCCACAGCTCGCGGACCACCGCGAGCTGCCGCCGCCGGCGCACCTTGTGCATGCCGGAGGTGCGCCGCCAGGGGTCCTTGCGCGGGGCAGGCGGGGGAGCGGAGGCGATCGCGTCGAACTCCTGCAGGGCCCAGTCGAGCTTGCCCTGCCGCTCCAGCTCCTTCTCCAGCGCGTCGCGCAGGTCGACCAGCAGCTCCACGTCGAGCGCCGCGTACCGCAGCCACGGCTCCGGCAGCGGACGCGTCGACCAGTCCACCGCGGAGTGGCCCTTCTCCAGCACGAAGCCGAGCACGTTCTCCACCATCGCGCCCAGTCCGACCCGGGGGAACCCGGCCAGCCGCCCGGCCAGCTCGGTGTCGAAGATGCGGCCGGGGACCATGCCTATCTCCCGCAGGCACGGCAGGTCCTGGGTGGCGGCGTGCAGCACCCACTCGGCGTCGGCGATCGCCTCGCCCAGCGCGGTGAGGTCGGGGCAGGCGACCGGGTCGATCAGCGCGCTGCCGGCGCCGGCGCGGCGCAGCTGCACGAGGTAGGCGCTCTGTCCGTAGCGGTAGCCGGACGCCCGCTCGGCGTCGACGGCGACCGGGCCGGTCCCCGCGGCGAAGGCGGCGACGGTCGCCGCCAGGCCCTCCGCGTCGGCGATCACCGGCGGGATGCCCTCGCGGGGCTCCAGGAGGGGAACCGGCTCCGCCGCCCGGGAAGCAGATTCCCCGCCGGTTCCGCCGTCGTCCGGAGGGGCGCCTCCGGTGGTTCGCAGTGGGCTGTCTGCTGCGGTGTCATGGGCGTCGGTCACCTGTCAAGGGTATCTGTGTACCGCGCACATGCACCGCGCCCGCCGAGGGAACGTTCCCTCGGCGGGCGCGATGTTCGAGCGTTCGGCCTGTTCAGTGGATGATGCCGGTGCGCAGGGCCACCGCGACCATGCCGGCCCGGTCGCCGGTGCCCAGCTTGCGGGCGATGCGCGCGAGGTGGCTCTTGACGGTCAGGGCGGACAGGCCCATGGAGACGCCGATCGCCTTGTTCGACTGGCCCTCCGCCACCAGCCGCAGGACCTCGACCTCGCGGCCGGAGAGCTCGCGGTAGCCGCCCGGGTGGCTCGGGGAGCCCGGGGGGCGGCGGTGCATGCGGTGGGCCCCGCCGAGCGGAGCGGCGCCCGGACGGCCGGGCAGGCCGATGTTGGTACGGGTGCCGGTGACGACATAGCCCTTGACGCCGCCGGCCAGGGCGTTGCGCACCGCGCCGATGTCGTCGGCGGCGGAGAGGGCCAGACCGTTGGGCCAGCCGGCGGCCCTGGTCTCGGACAGGAGGGTAAGGCCGGAACCATCCGGCAGGTGGACGTCCGCGACGCAGATGTCACGGGGGTTGCCGATGCGGGGACGAGCCTCCGCCACGGACGAGGCCTCGATCACGTCGCGCACTCCGAGCGCCCAGAGATGACGGGTCACGGTGGAGCGCACGCGCGGATCGGCCACGACGACCATCGCGGTGGGCTTGTTCGGGCGGTAGGCGACCAGGCTTGAGGGCTGCTCGAGGAGAACGGACACCAGGCCTCCTGGGTGGGGGACGGAGCCGGCTCACGGGGGATGAAGCCGGGACGGAAGAACCGTGCTTGCTAGGTCACTGTCTGCTTCGGCACCGGACGGGTCCGCCTTTAGGGAACGATCACGATTTGGTGAGGGGAAATCGGGGCAATTCGGACGCGCGATCGATCATCCGAAGAACGGCGCGAGTCGAACCCTGTCGACGGACGGTCAGGCGAGGTCGCAAAGTGTCCGTATCGACAAAACCGCAATCACAATGCGGCGAGGGCGGCCCGGGCGCGGCGGTCGCCGTCGCCGGGCCGCCCGGAAGAGGTCAGCGCTGGGGCCGGGGCCCGCGCCGCTGCGGCAGCGGGACCACGGGGGCGGCCGGCGCGGCGGAGGGGCCCTCGCCCGCCGACGCGCCCAGCGGGGGCAGGCCCGTGACCTGGGCCAGCAGGTCGCACCAGGCCGCCAGGTGCCCGGCGGTGTCCGGGACGCCGCCCAGGCCCTCGCGCGGCGTCCAGGAGGCGCGGATCTCGATCTGGGAGGCGGCCGGACGCTCCTCCAGCGCCCCGAAGTAGTGCGAGCTCGCCCGGGTGACGGTGCCGCCGGCCTCCTGGTAGCCCAGGCCCCGGGCGTCCATCGCGCCGGTCAGCCACGACCAGGAGACCTCGGGGAGCAGCGGGTCGGCGGCCATCTCCGGCTCGTGCAGCTCCGCCCGGACGAGGGTGACGAGCCGGAAGGCGCCCCGCCAGGCCTCGTGCCCGTCGGGGTCGTGCAGCAGGATCAGGCGCCCGTCGGCCAGCTCGTCGCCGTCCTCGTCGAGCACCGCCGCCTCGAGGGCGTACGCGTAGGGCGCCAGCCGCCGCGGCGGCGTCACCGGCTCGAGTTCGATGCGCGGCCTCGGCCGCGCGGCCCGCAGGGCGTCGACGGCGGCCCGGAAGGGCAGTGGCGCAAAGGCGTCCGCATTCAGCTCCCGCTCCCCGTCCTTCCCGTCGCCCGCTCCGCCCGCACCGTCCGTCAGTCGTCCCTGAGCCGCAGCCATGCGCAGAAGATAAGGGGCGCGGAGCCCTGGCGGCGTGAAGGACACCCCAGCGCGGGCCCCGGGACGGATCGCGCTGCGCGAACAGCCACGAGGTTTGCCGGACGGTCCCGCGTGATCACGCCCCGCCGCCCGTCCCGCCCGGGCGTGTCGCCCCCGCGCCGCAGGCGGTGCCGCGACGGCCCTCGGCCGGTGGCCCGGGCGGCGTGAAGGCCGCCCGCGGCGGTATCGCGGAGTCGGGTCCGGCGGACAGGACGGGCATGGGAGACTTTCCGCGTGAGTGCCATGGACAAGCCCGAGAACCCCGCCGTCGCCGATTCCGCCTTCCTCAGGGCGTGCCGCCGAGAGCCGGTGCCGCACACGCCGGTCTGGTTCATGCGACAGGCCGGGCGCTCGCTGCCCGAGTACCTGAAGGTGCGCGAGGGCATCCCGATGCTCGAGTCGTGCATGCGGCCGGAGCTGGTCACCGAGATCACCCTGCAGCCGGTCCGCCGGCACGGGGTTGACGCGGCCATCTACTTCAGCGACATCGTCGTCCCGCTGAAGGCCATCGGTCTCGACCTGGACATCAAGCCGGGCGTCGGTCCGGTGGTGGAGCAGCCGATCCGCTCCCGCGCCGACCTCGAGCGGCTGCGCGACCTGACCCCCGAGGACGTCTCCTACGTCACCGAGGCGATCCGGATGCTGACCGCCGAGCTCGGCCCGACGCCGCTGATCGGCTTCGCCGGCGCGCCGTTCACTCTGGCGAGCTACCTGGTCGAGGGCGGCCCCTCCAAGAACCACGAGCACACCAAGGCGCTCATGTACGGCGACCCGCAGCTGTGGGCCGACCTGCTGGATCGCCTGGCCGACATCACCGCCGCCTTCCTCAAGGTGCAGATCGAGGCCGGCGCCTCCGCCGTGCAGCTCTTCGACTCCTGGGTGGGCGCGCTCGCCCCGGCCGACTACCGCCGCTCGGTGATGCCGGCCTCCCGCAAGGTCTTCGAGGCGGTCGCGCCCTACGACGTGCCGCGGATCCACTTCGGCGTCGGCACGGGCGAGCTGCTCGGCCTGATGGGCGAGGCCGGTGCGGACGTCGTCGGCGTCGACTGGCGGGTCCCGCTGGACGAGGCCGTCCGCCGGGTCGGCCCCGGCAAGGCGCTGCAGGGCAACCTGGACCCGGCCGTCCTCTTCTCCACCCGCGAGGCCGTGGAGTCGAAGGCGCGCGAGGTCCTGGACGCCGCGTCCGGCCTGGAGGGCCACGTCTTCAACCTGGGCCACGGCGTCCTGCCCACCACGGACCCGGGCGCCCTGACCGCCCTCACCGAGTACGTCCACGAGCAGACGGCCCGCTGAGCCGAGCACGAAAGCGGGCGGCGTCCCTCCCGGACCTCCGGGAG